>JAPLSR010000005.1 GCA_026398545.1 Candidatus Sumerlaeota bacterium
ATTGGGGATGATTATAGACGACGGTTTCAGACGCCCCGCCTCCGCATGTTATCGCACTAATAGGAATTGCATAGTTTTCGCTGACCTTCACGACCGCTGCTGCCGCAATGCCCAATGCGACAAACACCAACAGACCGAAGAGAAGCCATCTTTTCATCTCTTCATCGCCTCCATTTTTTCAGACAGTAATTCTTCAAATCAACAATCCCTTTTTGCGAATGGTTTTACCCATGTCTTAAAAATTGTAATCCCTTATTTAGAATTTATAAATTTAAATACTCCCTTATTTCATTAGTGCAAGGACATTTTTTCATAGAGAGCCTGAAACAACATTCATACAATCCACAGAGCGGGGATGCGCCTTAACGGATTACATTGATGTTTACATCAGCCTCAGGCGGATGCGGCACTCTGCGTAATCCGCCACGGCGCATCTTCGATCTGAGAATGGTATCTATTTTTCCCCGAATAAAAACCTTGCTTTTTCTTAATGCCCGTTGTTTATAGCGACCAAATAATCTATGGAGGTCTTTTCCACATGAGAAAAACATCCTTTTATGCCCTGGTTGCGCTCTTTGTCTTACTGTCTTTCTCCGGCGTGGCGGAGGTCTCTACAAGGACGCTCCAGCTTGCACTCCAGGACTATGTAAAACGTCACACGCAAAAAGAATATGACCGGATTTTTCCCCCGCGAACAACTGTGAGAAGTGTCGAAATCCTCACCACGGGTGTCATAGTCCATCTCTCAAGAGATATTACCAATTATCCCCTGCGTCCTGAATCGGTGAAGGAGATTTCAGATTCCCTGAAACCCATTATTGCCCCCCTCATTCCCGGCGCCGCTGTTGAGGTCTTCTCGGGCGGACGTTCCCTTGCGGCTTATATTCCTCCCATATACCGTTCCGCCTACGTGAAAACTTCGGCGGATCTCCGAGACGCAAAACCTCTGGTGAATGAGGCGCCTCTCCCCACTGTGCCTCCCTGGGTGCGCCGCGTCTCCAGCGCTGCCCCTGTTCCCAAAGCCGGTCTTTATGGACGCCATCTTTGCCTCTGGGGAAGTCATGGATGGTTTTATGACTCCGCCACAGACCTCAGATGGGAATGGCAGCGTCCCCGCATGTTCACCATCGTTGAAGACCTCCTACCCACGTCCTTCATGCTGCCATACATCCTCCCCATGCTGGATGGCGCCGGTGCGGTGACATGCTACCTCCGCGAACGCGATATACAGACGCATGAGGTGCTTCTGGATGATGCTGACAGGGACGGAAATCCCGCCAGGGGCATCTTTAAGATGTCTTCATCCTCTGCTTGGAAAGAGGACGCCGGTCCAGGGTTTAAAAACGGTCTTGCCCCTTATCCCGATAATATGAATCCCCATGAGATGGGACATCACCGCATTGCGAAGACCGCCGCAAAAGGGACGGCGCGGGCGCGTTGGATACCGCGCATCCCGGAGAGCGGTAGATATGCCGTCTATGTCTCATACAACATGGAGGAGAGCCGCGCCACGGACGCCCGATATACTGTTTTCCATCTCGGCGGCATAACAGAGTTTCTCGTCAATCAGCGGATGGGGGGCAACACATGGGTGTATCTGGGATATTTCCAGTTCGAAAGAGGGCTTAATGCTGAAAAGGGCTCTGTGGAACTTTCCAATCAGTCCGCAAATGAGGGCGCAACAGTCTCGGCGGACTGTGTCAAGTTTGGCGGCGGCATGGGCGACATCATCCGCGAGGGTCGCACAAGTGGCTATCCACGTTATTGTGAGGGCTCGCGTTACTGGCTCCAGTATGCCGGCGTCGAGCCAACCCTTGTCTATAAACTCGGTTTAAAAGGGGGTATTGACGGACCCGATTACACGGAGGATTTTGTCTCACGTGCGGAGTATGCAAACTTTCTGAAAGGGGCGCCCTTCGGACCCAATCCCAACCGCGCCTTTTCCGGACTCCGCGTGCCGGTTGACATCGCCTTCGGATTTCATACCGATGCCGGTATCAAGAATGGCATTGTGGGAACGCTCTCAATTTACAGGGAACTGGATGATAGGGACAGTGGGACATTCCCCGATGGCGTTTCACGCCTCGATGACAACCGTATGCTGGCAGACCTGATTCAGACACAGCTCGTCTCGGATATTCGCGCAAAATACTCCACAACCTGGACGCGCAGGGAACTGAAAGATATCGACTTCAGCGAGACCCGCCGGGGTAATATGCCGTCCTCTCTCCTTGAATTTCTCTCACATCAGAATTTTCAGGACATTAAGTATGCCCTTGACCCCCGTTTCCGCTTCGATGCCTCACGCGCAATTTATAAGGCGCTCCTCCGCTTCATCGCCTTTAAAAATGGCTATCAGCCTGTCATTCAGCCCCTGCCGCCCACTCACCTCTGTGTCATCCGGCAGTCAAAGACTTCCGTCCTCCTCACATGGCGTCCCCAGCCGGACCCGCTTGAACCCACCGCCATGCCCGATGGTTATATTGTTTATATGCGCATTGGGGCGGATGAAACCGTCAGCGGGTTTGATAACGGACGATGTGTAACTGAGCCCCGCTTACTTGCTGAAAACCTCGCCCCTGACTCAATCTATTCCTTCCGCATTACCGCCTTTAATGCGGGAGGGGAGGGATTTCCCTCGGAAACACTCTGCGTCCGCACAGGCGGGGAGGAAACATTCGGCATAGTCAGACTACATGATGATGACGGTTCCAGGAATGTTGGAAAGGGGGGACGTGTCCTCATTGTCAATGCCTTCGACCGTCTTGCCGGTCCCTCACAGATAACTAAGGAGGGATATTCCGGCATTGACCGCGTTGACCGCGGTGTAGGGTATATGGCAAATTCAGGACTCACAGGCGACCAGTGGGATTTCGACCCTGCATCTCCCTTCCGCACAAATGACGCCCCCGGACATGGCGCCTCATACGGCGACCTTGAAACAAAGATGGAACTGGGCAATACCTTTGATTTCACAATTCGCCATGGCGCAGCTATTACCGCCAGCGCAAGAGGGTTTGATTCTGTCAGTGACGAAGCCGTGCGGGATGGGCTTGTCATCCTTGAGAATTATCCCTTTGTGGACTGGCTTCTGGGGGAGGAGAGGGCAACGACCCCAATTGCCACGACCGGCGCCTCCGGTCTCTCTGACAGGATGACGCCCGACTTTAAAACTCTAACGCCCAAAGAACAGGAATTGCTCACTAAATATCTCAATCTTGGAGGGCGACTATTCATATCCGGGGCTTATGTGGCGACCGACCTTGCAGAAGGTCCGGGTTCAACAACTGAGGATAAAAAATTCCTGAGCGATATCCTGAGGGTTTACTGGACGACCAATCATGGCAGTCGCACAAATGACGTCTTTGCCGCACCGGAGGGACCTTTCAAATACATCCCCGATTTTCATATCAGTTCCGGCATTGGCGAGGATGGAATATATAGCGTGGAACTCCCTGATGCGCTCAAACCTGCCGAAAAGCCGAAAGGGGCGAAGGAGTTTGAGACATCGGAGACCATTTTCCGTTACAGGGATAACGGTTGGAGCGCCGCCGTGGCGATGCGAAAACCCCGCCGTGTGGTCGTGCTCGGTTTCCCCTTTGAGTGCATCTGCGGGAAAGACACCCGCTCCACCGTCATGAAAGAAATCCTTGAGTATCTCGGACAGCCCTGAGGCATTCAGGGGAATCATTCTGCGGGGAATTGACTACGGGCGAGACCCGCCATATTGTCATCTCCTCCGCCGGATAGGGCTTCAGGAGGGAGAGGAGACGTTCGGGTTTCTTCAAATCGGGGTCAAGCCAGGGCGCTTCGTTCTTCATGGGTAGAATGACCGGCATGCGCTCATGAATGGGGCGCACGAGGTCATTGGCGTTTGTTGTGATGATGGTAAAGGTTTTCAGGGGAGAGCCGTCCGGCGGTGTCCATTCATCCCAGAGACCTGCAAAGGCGAACGGCTCGCCATTCTTGAGCGCAAAGAAAAAGGGAGTTTTAAGGCGTCCGGCAGGTTCTTTCCGCCATTCATAAAAGCCGTCTGCGGGGACAAGGCAGCGCCTTTGCGCCAGGGCATATTTAAAACTCGGCTTCTCAGCGAGTGTCTCCGCGCGGGCATTGATGAATGGTTTTGCGGATGAATCCGGTTTTGTCCAGGAAGGGATAATACCCCAGCGCATCATCTTGAGCCGTCGCTCGCCACCCTGCAGGACAAGGACAGCGGCATCCTGCCCGGGGGCAATGTTGTATCGCCTCCTAATCTCAAAGTCCTCCGCAATGAAGCGGAACCGGCTGATGAGGAGGGTCAGTTCCTTTGTTTGTGCAAATCTACCACACATAACATTTTTTTATAACACACCTGCGTTACCGGAATCAACTTTATTATTCGGGAATGCACGTTCGGGCGATCTGAAAAGTCTCCAAAAAGTTAAGAAAACGATTTATTTTCTCTTGACAAAAATTGTTGATATTTATTACTTATAACAGTATTGATTGTTTCAATCAACTATTTTTAAGGAGGTGTTGTTATGAACACAAAAGGATTTTTAAGGACAGGACATCTGATTCTCGCGGTTCTCTTGATTCTTTCCTGCAACCTCTGCTTCTCCCAGAGCTTCTCGGTCTATAATGGACACATGGACAGTCTCGCAGGCTGGGACGGGATAACTGTGGATGGAAGGGATAACGGTCCCTACCAGGGAACGGCGACATTCCAGGCAATTAACTCCAGTAGCGATACGTCACCAACCCCGGGTTCGATCGTTTTTACCCTGTCCGGTACCTTTTTGATGGGCTCTCTCACTCAGGATCTTAAGATCACAGCCTCAGGACAAAAAGTATCCATTTCTGCGGATGTCGCCAGGGATGGCAATTGGACCAGCGGACTCATCTTCGGGTTTTATGATATTACCACCACTTATGATGTATACCCCGGTTGCTCTGTTGATGTGACTACCCTTGGTTCGGCGGATACCGATGGAACGCTGAACAGCTTTTATACGGTTGCTGTAAATAATGTGACCCTTCCTAATGATGGTACTAACGTCCGGGTGTTTCTCGGGAACACCGCTACTCCTTGGACAGCCACTACGATAGGCGCCAAGTTCGCCATAGATAATGTCAAGGCGCTTGTCTCATCAGGCGAGCCGGAATGGAATCTTTATAATTAAACTGTTTGCAGGTGGCGTAGCGAATAGCGGTTTCTGCAACGAGCGTGGTTTTTTTGTCCAGGAATGTGTCTCGAACGTATAAATCATTTATGACCCAACCAACGGCACGGTCAGTATTGGGGATATCGAACGAAATCAAAAGTATAGCGAACGCAGAATCTGAATAAACTCTTTACTCTCGTCGGCAGGATTCATCAACCTGCCGGTTTTTTATTGACATGGGTTTTCCGTGGGATTTATATAACTTAACCTATGTTGTCTTTTTTAAAGGAAAGAAGAGATGCGTCCTGTATTTTTCCTTATGATTTTGGCAGGGTTTATAACCACCGCACCAGCCCAGGACCTGGCAACTCTCAAGGTGCGGGATGAGGCGACCACATTTCCCGCCGTTGAGGCGCTCATTTTGGAAAATGGGAATGTTTATCTGGGTGAGAAGGCGCTCGGCACGCTTTTTGGCGCCTCACTCAAGACTGAGGGGGAAAATCTGGTCATCCTCTGCAAGGAGACCCTGTGCCAGCCCTTTTACAAAGATGACCCTCAGCACACCGTAGTTCTACGCAAGGCGAAGCCAATGCTGCTTGCCTCAAAGGTGGGCGAGGCATTTGGCTATGTGCGCTTTGCCTTTGATAAGAAGTCCGGAGAAATTCGCTATTATAAGACACCCGAACCTCCCATAGACGCCCCTCATCCCATCCCGATGCCGGATTTGACCCTTCCCAGCACCTCCGGTGAAAAAGTCTCATTATCAAAATACAATGGGAAGAAATTATTCATCCTGTGCTGGGCTCCCTGGGACAAGGGACGAGATGACCTCGTTCAATGGAATCGTCTTGCGGGTGAACTGGCTGAGAAGGGGATGCAATTATTGCTCGTCGCCCAGACAATGGAAGGGCGGGAGAGACTGGAGCCCTTTCTCTCCATTTTAAAACCCAGACCTGTCTGCCTTGTGGACAGTGGATTCAGGTTCACATTTCTCTTTCATCTGAAAGAGCTGCCGGCGCTCATACTTGTGGATGAGAAGGGGAATCTGGTGTGGGGTCCGGCGAAACCCGACCTCAGGAATGATGCCTTTCGCGCAGAGATTTCATCCTGGGTTGAGGGAGGCAAGGAGAGTAAAATTATAACAGCCGGTCCAACGATAAAGGAGATTGAGCCTCCTGCCATGGTTGAGGAAAAAGCGGCGCGTCTGGACCTTTCTCACGCCCTCCTTGGAGCCGGCAAGAGGGATGAGGCGATGGAGGAATACCGCCGGGCGATTGGAAAATTATCAGACCATGTGATTTTCAGCGGACAGCTCATGGCTCTCAAGGAGCCTGAGAGGTTTTATCCAACACCGACGCCTCGCCCTACCCCGACCAGCAAGCCAGAGTGAGAAAGGCTTGCGAATTGCCGGTGTCTAAGAGACTTGTAGATGGAGATGAGGAATTATGAAGCGCAAAGCGAAGGAGATAGAACTTTTTATTGACGGCAACCCGCCCGCGCGTTTCCCCAGCGGGATAATAGTTGGAGATGCATTGGAGCGCGCCGGGAATCAGTATCCCTACCCGGTTGTTGCCGCCTATCTGGATAACAAGATAGTTGAGATCAATCGCCATATCACGTATGGCGGGCAGCTGAACGCTATCCACCTTGGCACTGTGGACGGCATGCGTCTTTACCAGCGCAGCCTCTCTTTTGTCCTGGTTCGCGCCGTAAAGGAAGTCTATCCGGACTTGCAGGTTTATATAAATCACCCTATATCTAAAGGCATCTATTGTGAACTCCATGCGAGCTCTTATACCAATATCAAGACCTTCCTTCTCACGAAAAAGGATGTGGAGATTATAAAGCAAAGGATGCGTGAGATTATTGAGGCGGATGAGCCTTTTATCCGGCGGGAAGTTCCCCTGTCTGAGGCTATCCGGATTTTCAAGAGGCGGGGACAGCAGGACAAGGCAAAACTACTCCAGTATCGCCAGAAGAATAATGAAGATGGTGAGACTGTCAGTATTTACCACTGCGGCACCGAACGAAACCATTTTTACGGCTACCTTGTCCCCAGCACGGGCTATCTCAAGGTCTTTGACCTAAAATTTCATTCTCCCGGCTTCATCCTGCGTTATCCCACCCTTGAAAATCCGAATGTGCTCCCTCCTTTTGTGGAACAGGAGAAGATGTTCCAGGTCTTTCAGGAATATGAGGCATGGGCAAAGATTCTTGGACTGGAAACCGTGGGACTGCTCAATGACCTCATTGTTGCCGGCGGGGTTGAGGAATTCATCAAGGTGGCGGAGGCGCTTCAGGAAAAAAAGATTGCCTATATCGCCGATACGGTCACCCACCATCACAATCAACCGCGTGTCATCCTGATCGGGGGTCCCTCAGCATCCGGCAAGACGACATTTTCAAAACGACTCTGTATCCAGCTGCGCGTTAACGGATTCCGTCCGGTGGTCATCTCATCGGATGACTTTTTTGTGGACCGTGAGCATACCCCTCGCAGGGAAAATGGTGAGATGGACTTTGAATCATTCGACGCGATAGATTTCCGCCTCCTCAACCGCGTGATAAGCGACCTTCTCAAGGGGAAAACCGTCCAGATGCCATGTTTTAACTTTCCAGCTGGCAGGCGAATGCCCGGTTCCCGCATCCGCCTTGAGAAAGACCAGATTATCATCCTTGAAGGGATTCATGCGCTGAACGACCGACTCCTCTCCACCATTCCATGCGGGCTGAAATTCCGCATCTATGTGAGCGCTCTTACGACCCTCAGTATTGATAACCACAACCGCATTTTAACATCGGATTCACGTCTGATTCGCAGGGTGGTGCGTGACAGCCAGTTCAGGAACTATTCCGCGAGCGAGACCATTGCCCGCTGGCCCAGCGTCCGCCGTGGCGAGGAAATAAATATCTTTCCCTATCAGGAAAATGCCGACGTTATGTTCAACTCTGCCCTGATGTATGAGATTGGCGCTCTGAAAAAATACGCCGAGCCTCATCTGAGGAAGGTTCCCAGAAGCGACCCCATCTATTCCGAGGCATGCCGCCTTTTGAAATTCCTATCCTATTTTCTGGATGTTCCCGATGACAAGGTTCCGCATGATTCCATACTTCGCGAATTCATCGGGGGAAGCAGTTTCACTTATTAAATCCGAGGAGGCGCTCTCAAGGAATCAGGCGCATCTCACGAATTCGGGAGATGTACCCACCCCTTATTTTACTGTATTTTTCCCCTTGCATGATTGAGACAACTTTATTAAATATAGCTTAATTATGTAAAAAGTTTTTATATATCGAGGTTTTTAACAATGTGGAAATGGAAATATTATATTGTATTTATTATCATTGTTGCAGTGGTTGTTATAACAGTTGTCCGTTATTTAAAGGTGAAGAGTATTGAGGATGATTTTCTCAAACGACCCGTCCAGTTTTCGGCGTATGCCCGCTCCATTGATGGGCTGAGCGTAGTTTCCCTTTATCAGGACCCGGAGAAGTCGATAGAGGGGAGATATGGCGGTCATAAGGTTCCTGATAGCCTCTTTCAGACCTCTGTAAGGGTGAAGGAAAGATTGGGAGTTCTTGACAGCATCACAGTTCTTGGACCATCGGGGGAAACCCGGTTATTTCTGGTGAAAACCGAAGAGGCCCTTTTTGGATACATTCCGCAGTATCGACTGGAGGACACGGATGGAAACTCATTGGGGTCGCCGCCAGCCAGGGGGGAGAATTATTAATTTGTGACTTTATTGCGGTGTTTTCATCGTAGATGCGCCATAGCTTTAGCGATGGAGCATGGTTATCTCTTTTCGCAAGCCAGTGTCTGGCTGTAGAAATTTGAGTTGGGAGGAGGTTAGAGATGGGGCATCCCATTGTGGTCACGGATGATAATTTTCAGAAAGAGATACTGGAGTCGGATATTCCTGCCATGGTGGATTTTGGCGCCCCCTGGTGTCCGCCCTGCCGCTCCCTCGAACCAATCATCATGGACCTGGTGGATGAATTTATAGGGCAGGTCAAAATCGGAGCCCTCAATGTGGACAATTCCCGCGAAATTGCAGGCAAATATGGCATCATGAGCGTTCCCACCATTATCTTTTTCAAGGATGGTGAGGAGGTTGACCGGATTGTCGGTCTCAGCCCCAGGGATGTGCTAAAGGTGAAAATCCAGACCCTTCTTGCCTGAACAAATGGGGGAATGGAAACAGATAGGAGTGGGCTCTTCTCAACGCTCTATCTGTCAAAGACCCAAGCCTTGCAAGATGTAGCATGAGTCCAACTCTGAATAATGTATCCGCCTCAGGCGGATAAGAGTAATCGGCACGATGAATAGCATGAAGAATGATATTCCGCGTGGATACTTAAGGCTTTTTGCCTTCCTTGCATTTCTGGTGGCTGTTATTTACGGGCTGGGGATGCTTTTCATCACCCGGGGACATCTTGTTGCCCCCTTAGATGACACCTATATTCATTACCAGTATTCGCGGATGGTCGCATCGGGTCATTTTTTTGAATATACAAAAGGGAGCGGTTTTTCCACCGGCTCCACCAGTATTCTCTATCCCATCCTTCTTGCCCCATTCTTTATTATTGGCGTGAAGGCGGTGGGGATTGTTCTGGTGAGTTTTGCAATTGGGATTTTCATCTTTTTTCTCTCCGCATGCCTGATTTACCTTATCGGGCGCGGGATTGCCCATGAGTGTGTGGGGGTCCTTGCGGCGCTTCTCTTCCTTCTTAATGGACATCTTGCCTGGAACCAGCTATCCGGCATGGAGACGGGACTTTTCGGTCTTTTACTTCTTTCTGGAATTTATTTTATCCTCCGCTGGTGGGGGGAGAAGCGGGGAGCGCTTCTGGGCTGGGGATTCGTCTTTCTTACCCTCGCTTCCCTCACACGCCCGGAGGGATTCATCATTCTGGCGGGCGTTATTATTTATTTGATGGCGCGGGCGAGGCGTATCCATGGGGGACGCGCACTGCTGACGCTTTTTTGCGTGGCGCCCTTTCTTCTTTACATGCTCCTTGTCCGTGTCGAAACGGGGAGATTTGCCACGGCGGGTGTGCTTGCCAAGAGTGTCTGCGCCGCCCCTTACTATACCTTCTGGGAAAAGATTGCCCGCCTCGTGGATAACTTCGCCTATATCTTTTCCGCTTACTACCATAACCTTTCCAACAACTACTTCCCCGACTGGGCGATGTTCCCGGGTTTTCCAACCGGAGCCCTTTATCCCTTTCTCCTGTTCCCCCCCGGGATTTTTCTCCTGGCGTGTGCGGGCGTGATTCTGGGAGGCGCACGTGAGCGCAGCAGTGGCCAGTTTGGACCCGTGCTGTTGATGTCCCTGTGCTTATTACTCGGACTTGCTGCCATTACCAATTCCGAGGTGGTGCCGATTCATTGCTTCCGTTACCTCGCCCCTTTCCAGCCAATCTTTTTAATTCTCGCCGCCCTCGGACTGTATGAGGTTTCCAAATTCTTTGAAGTCAGTGCGGTCAGCATCTTCCGACTTGCAGGAGCGCTCATGTTGATTCTTATTGTGCCTTCTATTTTTTACTGGGCGTATGTTTACGGTGAAAATTGCAATGATATATTTGAACAGCACCGACGCACCTCATGGTGGCTAAAGGATTCCACCCCACCAGAAGCCGTCATCGGGGTTACTGACACGGGTGTCATTGGCTATTTCAGCGAACGCCGCATTTATGACTTTGTGGGTCTGTCAACGCCCGAGCAGGCGCGGCACTGGAGGCAGGGTCTGGGCTCCGCCTTTGAACGACTCGAGCATCTCCCGCCTGAATCTCTGCCCGATTACATCGTGACGTTTCCCTACGTCTGGGGTGAGATGAACTTCTTAGGCAAACCCATACATAATGCCCCCCTGCGCAAAAACCTCACCACGATGTCCAATGATTTTGTTGTGTATCAGCAGGACTGGTCTTTTTTTAAAAGCGGACATGCGTCACAATTGCCGCCTGATGGCATAGCGCTCGCAGACAGTCTTGATGTGGCTGACCTGCAGGATGAGGAGGCGCATGGATACATCTGGCGGGAGGCGGCGGAACGCCCCGTGGGATGGAAATTCCCCAATCCCCGCAACTTCTTTTTCAAGGCGAAGGCGGGGGAGAGAATGATTGCCGATGGCGGGCGCGACCTGACAGGCTATGAGTCCTTCACAGTCCGTCTTGCCCCCGGACGCCCTGCGCGCCTTATCGCCCGCACGGAAGGTGCGGATGCTTGCGCCGTTATTGTGTCCTTCAATGGTGTTAAGGTCGGGACTCTTCTTGCCGCGGCGGGGAAGAAAGGCGCCTGGCAGGAGATTTCAATCAATATCCCCTCGGAGGTTGTCACGGCTCATGAGAGTGTTGTGAGGGTGGAATTTGACGGAAGCTCCAGCCGCACGCCATCATTCCATTCTTATCATTACTGGTTCTATCAGGAGAAGTAGCTGGATGTCTAAGAAGAAGAGGCACAAGCAACGCCCACCTGCGCCACCTTCAGGGCGCCCCGCATCCAGCGCTCCACAGATGCCAACCGTCGCACGGCGGGAAGAGTCCGGCTCTCCGCCTCGCGCCGCTGATTTAAGTTTACCAACCGTGAATCTCCAGTCTCTTGAATCCCGGAGCTTTGATGTTTACCAGAGGTTCAGCGCCTTTTGCCGCATCATTGCGGCGCTGGGGTTGGGAAAGGGCGCGGCGGTCTTGGATATTGGTGGATATCCGGGCACATTGACAGATACCCTCACCGCAATTTTTCCCGACATCAAATGCACAACGCTGGATGTTATCCCCTGCGAAAGACCGGGCTATGTTGTCGGGTCGGCGACGGCATTGCCCTTTGAAGAGAAGAGTTTCGATGCGGTCATCTCATCGGACACCCTTGAACATCTGCACTGCGACGTCAGGACGTCCGCTATCCATGAGATGATACGCATCAGCCGCCGCTGGGTTATAATCGGCGCACCGTTCAGAAGCCCATCCGTGGAATTTGCGGAAGAAAGGGTGAATGCCCTTTATCAGAGGTGTTTCATGAAACCATAC
>JAPLSR010000191.1 GCA_026398545.1 Candidatus Sumerlaeota bacterium
GCGGGGCGGGAGAAAAATCCATTCCCTTTTTCGTCTCGCGCTCCATCCTGCAGAAATTTCTGATTGCATGCTTTGCCTATCTCCCGCTCATCTCTAATGAAGAATTGAAACAGGACTTCCACAAACTGCGTGTGGCTGTGAAAAAACTCCGATACAAGGTGGAAATCCTTCAACCCCTCCTCTCTCAGGATTACTCAGAGGAGGCATTGAGCATTTTCCGACAAATCCAGGATGCCATGGGGGAAACCCATGACCGCGATGTTGCAATGGATGATGTGACATCCTTTTTCAGGAAAAAGGACCCCAACGTCCTGGAAAGCCCTGCATACAAGAAATGGCTGGAAAATATGGGCGCAGAACGCCATAAATATTACAAAAGGAGCCTTGAACTTTTAAAGCAGCTTGAAAAGGTGAATTTTTTCCACCCTGAAAAACCCGCAAAACCCGAATCCGTAGCCAGCTCGCCTTCAAAGGATTAAACGGCTGAAGCGCGGCGGCGCCTGAACTGCCCCAACCTGACCTGCCGGTCGCTCTTCCTTACTCCTTCAGATATTTGAGGAAGGTTTTTTCATCAAGGATAGTGACGCCGAGGGTTTTTGCCTTGTCATATTTGGAACCGGCGTTTTCACCCGCAATCACATAATCCGTCTTTTTTGAGACATTATCAGTTGTTTTGCCGCCGCGTCTTTCAATTTCCTCCCTTGCGGCATTTCGCTCCATGCTTGAAAGCGTTCCTGTGAGGACAAATGTTTTACCGGCAAAAAAAACGGAGACCGCTGTTGGGGCGCCTGCTGTTGTGAGTGGCTCCTTTCGAGGGCTGACCCCCATTGTAAGGAGCTTCTCTATCAGCCGGATATTATCCGGATTTCTGAAAAAGCCATAAACACTCTCCCCCATCACATCTCCGACGCCTGGCGTTGAGCGAATTTCCTCCAAGGATGCCTTTTGCAACTTTTCAAATGTGCCAAAATGCCTTGCCAGAATCTTTGCCGATTGGAGTCCCACATACCGGATGCCGAGGGCAAAGAGGAATGATGCAAGCGGACGGCTCTTGCTGTGTTCTATGGCGGCAACAAGATTTGTGGCGGATTTTTTCGCCATGCGTTCCAGCTCAGCCACCTTTTCAATCGTGAGTGCATAAAGGTCGCCAAAGTCCTTCACAAGTCCCTTGTTCACCAGTTGATGCACCAGAGCGTCTCCCAATCCCTCAATATCCATGGCATCCCGTGAGGCGTAATGGCGGAGACGTTCTTTTATCTGTCCCGGACAGCTGACATTCTGACAGCGTATCGCCACCTCCTCCTCATCACGAATGAGCGGCGAACCGCAGATGGGGCAGGTCTCAGGGAAGACAAACTCCCGCTCCTCACCCGTGCGCACGGATTTCACCACAGCCGAGACCTTCGGGATAACATCTCCCCCCTTCTCAATAATCACACGGTCTCCAATCCGGATATCCTTTCTCCGGATTTCATCCTCATTATGGAGTGTGGCGCGTGAGATGGTTGAGCCTGCCAGAAAAACCGGCTCTAAGACGGCGACAGGTGTGACCGTGCCGGTGCGCCCCACCTGCAGGATGATGTTTTGCAGTTTCGTCTCCGCCTGTTCGGCGGAAAATTTGTATGCGACACACCATCTGGGTGCTTTAGCCGTGGAACCAAGCCTGTCATAAAGGGCGCGTTCATTAAGCTTGATGACAAGACCGTCTATTTCATAGGTGAGGGATTCCCTGCGTTTTTCCCACTCCGCCGTGAGCTGGATGACCTCACCGATATTACGGCAAAGTCGGCGGTTCGGATTCACGCACAGACCGATTTGTTCCAGAAAATTAAGGAGCTCCCAGTGGGTCTCAGGCAGTGAGGCATCTGTTACCCCAACGCCATAGAAGAATGTTGAAAGCGGTCGTGTGGCGGTTATGGAAGGGTCAAGGAGCTTGAGAGAACCTGCGGCGGCATTCCGCGGGTTGGCAAAGAGAATCTCGCCCTCCTTTTTTCTCTCCTCATTCAATTTTTCAAATACGAGGCGGGGAAGATACACCTCTCCACGCACCTCAATCTGCGCCCCTTTTAATCCCCCCGCACGAAGACGTAATGGGACGTTGCGTATTGTCCGGACATTGGCAGTAACATCATCCCCCTGGAAACCATCACCACGGGTGGCGGCGCGAGCAAGAATGCCCCCACTATACAAAAGAGAAAGTGACACGCCGTCAATCTTGAGCTCCATCACATATTCCATATCTTTATTGAGCGGCAACCCCAGGAAGCGTTTTGCCCGCTTATCAAAATCGCGCAATTCCTCATGTTCATACGTATTTGCGATACTGAGCATGGGGATTTCGTGGACAACTGTCGGGAACCCATCGGTGAGTTTCTCTCCAATCCGCATGGTGGGCGATGATGGGGATTTCAGCTGTGGATATTCCTCTTCCAGGTCCTGGAGTTCCTTCATAAGGAGGTCATACTGGCGGTCGCTGATTTCCGGGGCATTTTTGACGTAATAGAGATAATTGTGGTGCTCAATCTCACGCCGAAGTTCCTCAATCCTGCTCCGGATTTCCTCGAAGGGCGGTTTATGTGAGGATTTACCAACCATAGCTGAGTCGTTCGGCAAGTTCACGTGAAAGACCCTGAGCAATTATGGCATCCTGAGCTGCCT
>JAPLSR010000243.1 GCA_026398545.1 Candidatus Sumerlaeota bacterium
GATTGGAAATGCGGAATGGTATTGTGAATGAAATAAGGGATGATGAATTTGCATCAGGTGCGATATGCACCTTTGCGGGACCGGTTCCAATACGCCATCCGCCCTGCGAGTCATTGACAAATTGAGCCACGGTTGGCTCCCAACGCTCTGGTCCAACTAACTCCTGCGATTCATCCAGTGCCGCATCATAGCAAAGCCCATCAGCCTTCTCAACAAGTTTGCGTGTTTCGAGTCGTGTCTCGCCTGTCGGCTGAAATTGAGCATCCAGCACAGGCACAGAATAAGTCCGATTAAAGATACGTGTTGTTGCATTCCGTGCTGAGATATCCTCCACATCGCTGACCAATGTCTTCTCAGCCGATGCACCTGATAACAATACACCGGTCAATAATACCAGAAATACCCATTTCAAATTAATCATTCTCATCGCATTTTACCTTCATGAATCTTTAAAGAGGATAGAAATAATTGGTTATGCTCCATATTACTATGATGAAAATAAGTTTCTTTCTATTAATATAGAAATTCCTATAAACATAATATTTTGTAATGTCAATAGAAATTTTATATGTTTCACAATTTTAATTAAGAGACACCAACAATCCGCCTGAGGCGGATTTCCCCAGTGAACCCAGTGTCCCCCGTGGTTAAAATATCTTTTGTCAGGCTTTCTAAATGTTCGGGAGCGAATGATGCAAAATTTTTAGAAAAAAGTCCTTGCATATAATAGCATGGGGCATATATAGAATTTTTAATATTAATTTCTAACGCGGATGCTCTTGCTCCTGTAGTATTGTGTTGTAAGCGGATGCTCTGATGACGCAGGTTCAGCTCCATCTCCCCGGTGGAAAATTTTCCAGCCTCTCAAAAAGCTATGAACGATGTTTACTGGGCGGCGCCTCCCTTGTAATCGGACTATTTTTCCTCCTGTCCCTCATCTTTTCCAGCCACAATGCAATGCTATTTGGCTCTATCGGTTCAGCCGCGCGCCACACATTCAATCTCCTTTTCGGCAACATTGTTGCCATCCTGCTTCCCCTTCTCCTTATCACCTGGGCAATCAGGGTGCTTGTCCTGAAAAACTTTGGGCACCAGTATGTAAAACTCCTTGCCATCTTAATTTTCACCGTCACATTATGCGCCCTTCTCACGCTCCCCCTTTACCGTCACCCTGAGGCGGCGCGGCGTTCCCTCCTTCTGGGCGGGCTGGTCGGGAATTTTATCACAAGTGACAACGGACTGCGCCTCCCCCGTCTCATCGGCATTGCGGGTTGCGCACTCTTCTTCTCAGCCCTCATGATTCCATCGCTCCTCCTGACAACAGACTTTTTATTTTACCGACAGATAGGGACGCTCCTAAGCTGGCTGGGAATCCGCCTCTGGCAGAAAAAAGATGATAAAATTCCCAAATCCCGCATGACAGAAACTGCGGCGCTTCAGGAACCGATTATAAGAAGGGCGTCGTCATCTCACACAGTTACATCCGAGGCAAAGACAGCCGCCGTGGAAAAATCTCCCCCTCTTGAGATTATCACCAAAACCCCATCTCCCGCCCCTCAACCAAAGGAGAAAAGAACCCACATCGGATATAAGCTCCCGCCCCTCTCTCTCCTTCACGACCCGCCGCCTGTTGAAGAAGAAATCTCCGAAGAGGAGATTCGCGAGAATTGCCAGATTTTAGAAAAGACACTCGCCGACTTCAGCATCGAGGTCAAGGTGGTGCAGGTTACTCAGGGACCGGTGGTGACGCTTTACGCCATGAAGCCCGCCCCCGGAGTCAAAGTGAACAGCATCGTCAGCCTGGAAAATGACATTGCGATGGCGCTCCGCGCCATCAAGGTGCGCATACAGGCGCCCATTCCGGGCAAGGACACGGTCGGCATTGAGGTGCCCAACCGGAAAGAGCAAAGCGTTTTTCTGAAGGAAATCCTTACCTGTGAAAAGATGTCGAAGGCGCGCTCGCCTCTCGCCTTCTGCCTGGGGAAAACCATCTCCGGCGAGCCTTTCATAGGCGACCTTTCCAAGATGCCCCACCTCCTCCTTGCAGGCGCCACAGGCTCCGGCAAGAGCGTCTGCCTGAACTCCCTCATCGCCTCCGTCCTCTTCCGCCAGCCGCCGGAACGAGTCAAATTCATGCTGATTGACCCAAAGCGGGTGGAGATGAGTGTTTATCAGGCAATCCCGCATCTGATTTCGCCCGTTGTGTATGAGCCGAAGAAGTGCGCCGCCGCTCTCGGCTGGGCAGTGGAACACATGGAGGACCGTTACAGAATCCTTGCAGAAGCCGGCGTCCGCAATATTGACAGCTACAACGCCCTTGCGCTCTCCGATAAGCCCAACAAAAAACTCATGGGGCGAGAGTTTCACTACATGCCGCATATTGTCATAGTTATAGACGAGCTTGCCGACCTGATGATGATTGCGCGGAATGATGTGGAGGATTTCGTAATCCGCCTTGCGCAACTCTCCCGCGCCGTGGGGATTCATCTCGTGATAGCCACCCAGCGCCCATCCGTCAATGGCGCGGGGATATGCTCTTCTCGCACGCGGGCGCGCCAAAGCCCATCCGCGTCCAGGGCGCATTCATCTCTGAGGATGAGGTGGAGTCTCTTGCCGACTTCATCCGGGAACAGGAAAAAGCCGCCTACCTCAAAGAGGACTTCGTGGTTATTGAGAAGAGCAAAAAGGAGATAGAACCGGGCGCCGCGGAGGAGGAAGAGACCCCCCTCGAGGATGCCTCTGACGAGGAACTCTATCAGCGGGCACTGCGGATGGTCCTCGAAACCCGCAAACCCTCCGTGAGTATGATACAGCGTCGTATAAAAATCGGCTATGCCCGCGCCGGTCGTCTCATGGACATGATGGAGGATGCAGGCATCGTTGGACCCTACCATGGCAGCAAACCGCGCGACCTCCTCATCGACCCTGATGAGGAACTCGCCAGGATGGGTCTCTCTCCCGCCGAACGCCCGCTGTATGACGATGAGGACTCCGAGGAAGAACTTGACGACGGGGAAAATGAACAATAAAGATGCCCATTGTATATTCTTAAACCGGTAAAAATATATTCATACTCTGTGTCCTCTGTGGCTCTGTGGTGAATCGGTTTTCAATAATTAACGGGGGTTCTTATTCCATGAAGGAAAGGCAGACAGGGCAGGTCTGGGGTGAAAGGATGGAGTCCGAGCCGTCCATGATGAATGTCTATTACTGCGCAGGTCGCGACCCCTTCTCCAGACCGCCGGCTGATGAACTCCTCATCCCCTATGACATCTGGCTCAACAAGGTGCACTGCCTCATGCTCTACAATCAAAAGGTCATCGACATCAAGACCGCCCGAGCCATCCTCACAGCCCTCAATGAAATCGCCAAGAAATTCCGCAACGGCGAATTCAAGATAGATAAGGAAAAGGAGGACGTCCACATCAGTATTGAGTCAATGGTGGCGGAACTGGCTGGTGAGGAGACGGCGGCGCATCTCCACACCGGACGCAGCCGCAATGACCAGACCACCACCGACTGCCGTCTCTATATCCGCGACCGCATCCTCGAACTTTACAGCCGCATCCTGAAACTCACCGAAACGCTACTTGAGACAGCCGTCCAGCACTTAGACACCGTCATGCCTGGTTTCACACATTACCAGCCCGCCGCCGTGACCACCTTCGGTCACTTCCTCCTCTCCCACGCCCAGGCGCTCAGGAGAGACCTCACGCGTCTTGGCATGACCCATGAGCAGTGGAATTCCTCTCCACTTGGCGCCGCGGCAGGATTCGGCACCTCGTGGCCCCTTGACCGCGAATTCGCCGCCCGCCTCCTTGGCTTCACTGCCGTCCAGGAAAACAGCCTCGACTGCATTACCAGCCGCTGGGAGTATGAGGCGCAGGTTGCCCTCAACACAAGCCTCTTCATGAATCACCTAAGCATCCTCGCGCAGGACTTAATCATCCTCTCCATGCCCGCATCAGGCGGACATCCCATGATTGAGATTGATGACGCCTATGTCACAGGCTCGTCAATCATGCCGCAGAAAAGAAATCCGGACTTCGCCGAGGTGACTCGCGCAAGGGCTGCCTTCTGCCACGGTTACACCATGTCGCTCCTTTCTCTCTCAAAGGGCGCCCTGTCGGGTTACAATCGCGACTCCCAGTGGACAAAATACGCCGTCATGGACCTGTTTGAAGAGGTGCGCTATGCGCCCGTCATCTTCACCGAGGTAATCTCCACCCTGAAGGTCAATAAAGATGTGATGCGCGCCCGCTGCTCAGAGGAATTCATAAACGCAGTGGACATTGCGGATTACATCGCCCAGGAGAAAGGCATCCCATTCAGGTCCGCATACAAAGTCGTCTCAGAGGCAATCCGCGAATCCGCCTCAGGCGGGGAAAATGGCAATAAAAAAACCCCCCCGCGTGAACTGAACCTTAATATCCTTAACAGCCTCCTGAGAAAGGTGGGGAAGAAAAACCCCAAACTAAGGAAATCGGAATGGGCGATGCTCGCACGTCCGGAGCGCCTCATCGCACGAAGGA
This sequence comes from Candidatus Sumerlaeota bacterium, assembly GCA_026398545.1. Lineage (GTDB taxonomy): Bacteria > Sumerlaeota > Sumerlaeia > MWCT01 > MWCT01 > JAPLSR01. The sequence goes on from JAPLSR010000243.1 coordinate 4,533, forward strand.
AAAATATCGGCTCCCCTTCTCCTGAGTCTGCGCGAAAAAATTATCAGAACCTGAAGAATAATCTGAAAGTCAAATATAACTGGTACGCCCACAAACAAAAGCAGCACGAATCTGTGCTTCGCCTCCTCCAGGAGGAAATCAGCAAGGTGATGGAAAAGAAATAATCCGTCTCAGGCGGGCTGAGTCCACCTCAGGCGGATTATAATCATCTCCCGTAATTTGATGGAGTCGCAGTTTGTCGTGGCATCCACATTCGCCGCGGCGCTTACGTGCCGGGGGCAGGCGTGGCAACCGGTCGTCTGGGAGCCCCTCGAGAAGGTCCCGCCGCAGTGGGCGCCGGTGTGGTTTCCTTCTTCTTTTCAGGTTGCCTGCTACTGCATGAAAACAGAACAAGACTCATCAGAAGAATAACAACCAGACACACACAAAGCATCTTCTTCATAACCATTCCCTCCTTTCCGCCTAAGGCGGAAAATTTTTATTTCACATTTTTACGCGAAAAATATCACCATCACTGATAGTGCCGTTTGTCGGGTCATAACTCTTTGAAAGCAGCTCCGTTGACGGCTGGGGCACGGAACTGTTGTACAATTTCTGCGGGTCAATATCATAATCTCCGTCAGGACCTGCGCTGAGGAGAATCCAGCCTCCACCGTCGCAGTAGTAAGAATCCACAGCGCCATTATCCGGCGCAAATGGGTCGGGATACAATTGCGTGATATATGCCAGGGGGGTGGTGAGGGTCCTGGGACCTCCCGCTGAGGGGCGGCGGAATGTAGGACGCGCCCTCGCCGCCGACCCGGCAGGAAGAAAATTATTAACACCCTGGTCGCCTGTAGCCCACGAAACATAACTGTTGTTATCCACATAATACGCCTCAAGGGCGGTTGCAAGGGAACGATGGTCAGCCCTGGCGCGGGAAACGCGGGAGCGAATTTGGGATTCAGCGAACCCCGAAAAGCCGCGCCTGTGAACGCCCACAGTTAAAATAAGCGGAAGCCCGCCCGAAAAGGAGGAAAAAGATTCCATCGTGAGTGAATCAGGTCCGCAAACTACAGCCATGCTGTTGCCAAAGAAGTATTTACTCAGAACTGAGAAATCCGGTAGGGCTGGCCCGGGACTGAAAGACATGGGAGTCCTGGTCATCACCCCCACCATCGGGCTTATCATTTTCTCCACCTCATTATACCCGAACACAACAGCCTTTCTGGGGAGCTTTGCCGCATGACGCTGGAACTTTGCAGAGGCGGCAAGCCCTCCCTTTTTGTCCTTGTAAATGTCTATGCACTTTTCAAGAGCCGCCGCCTGATTGGTTATGACGACAAAATCCCCCACAGCCGCACAGGAGAGCTGATACATGGTGCCCGGCAATGGATACATTGAATAGGAGATATCGCGATAGTTTCCCTGCGCGATGGATGCTGGATTTGTTTTGCCCAACATGCTCCCGATTGCGGCGAGCAGCCTCTTTTGGTCCCCGCATCCGGCAAAGACGCCAACGGTGGGCGACATGGGCAGCGCCCCCCAGACGGCATAACCTATGCGTCCGTCAAGCGGGGTAAAGATGTCATCCTGGAGGTTGACTCCCAACTTCACCTGCACATTTGCAATATTTTTCTGGAAAGCCATATACTGCTCCGGCGTCACGTTGGATTGGGTGATAGTGAGGAACTTCTGCCAGATATCAATGCCGCTCTTGAGTCTCAACTCGCCCGCAAAAATGGCATCCTCCGGCAGATAATTCAAGATTTCCGGTCCGCCTGCGGCGAACTCGCTAAAGATGTCCATCATCCCCTGCCGCGGACCTGAAAATTTCACACAAAAGGCGCTACGGAAGGCATGGTCCTCTATGCGGGTTGAAACGGTGAGGGTCTGAATTGTGGATAAGCCGGTTATATTCATGAACATCTTTTTCTGTAGAGCAGATCTCAACCCGGACGGGTTCTCTCCTGCATCCGCTGTTGCCTGCTTTACAAAGGTAGCAATATCCAGATACATAACCACAGGGTCACCCACGTGTCCCTGGGGGATGGAGGCAAGCGCAATCTGATATGAGGGACTGGAACGAAATGTCTGCTCGGGTTTCAGCATCTGATGAACAAGTCTTTCCACAGCGCCGCGAGTGTTGGCGTAAGTGAAGATTCCGTCCTTCTCAAAATAATACAGCCCCGGTCTGTTCGGGGGCCCGAATGTGCCAACCACAATCCCCTCTATCTCTTCCTGCGATATGAGAATGGGATTCTTCGGTTTCTGGAGGTAATTGAGGATTTTTTCCTTCATAAATATCCTGTGCGTCGCCTCGCGGCCTCTCTGGTCGGTAATGAAAAATACGCCGGCTGGCTCAGCCTTCCCCTTCACAGGTATAAGAACGCCAAACACCATATCCTTCTGGAACTCGTCCTTCCAGGGCCCCGACTCTAAAGAAAATTCATTCCCGCCCTGACTGAAATCCGCTATATTGCCCAGCGCCTGTTTACGCAATTCAGAAAACGCCGGGTCCATAATTGCCTGATAAAGGGCGGTTGTCTTGAAATCGCCCAAGAATTTCTTTGCGTCCCGCACGGCGACTAAAAAAACAGTGCCCGGCGGGATGAGCGCATCAAGCGAGCAGAAAGCGCTGGCAGGGGTGACAGCCGCCGTCTCAGGCGCTCTTTCAGTCCGAATTGCCTCGACTCGCGGCGTCTCTTTAGCGCCGGTCGCAGGCGCTTCTTTCTTTTCCTCCTTCCCGCCACAGGAGAAAAAAAGCAGTCCGACGCAGGCGGAAAGAAAGACCCACGCCAGTTTTCTTCTCAACATCTCAGATTCTCCTTTATTCTTTATCGCCCCTCTTCAACTCATCCACATAAGCCATGCGCAGGACATGAAGAATTTCGTCCATGTGCCCCGCCTCTTCTGTGGTGAGATTCCCCTTCGTTTTTTCATGAAGCATCTCAATCATGCCAATCTGGTATTTAGCCACCTCAAGGTCGCGCTCATACTTCTTGCTAAGCGGGTTCATCTGCTTCCCGATGGAAATCATCGCCTGGTAAAAAAATGTCTCAACAAGGTGTTGGATTGCCGGCGGGGGCAATGGAGGAGTTTTTTTCCGCTCCTCCTCCTGCTTTTCCCCGGTTTTTTCCTCATCCATCATACAGGGACCTCCCGATGTAATTTATTCCAACATCTGCCTCCGGGTTATTCTTTTTTATATATTCTAAACCACTCATCATCTGTCAGAATTAATCTTTATGGTCAATCAAATTCAATCCGTCCGCCTCAGGCTGAAAGACTTGGCAAATTCATTCAGGCACCGTTTGCAGAAACGGTATCCCTTCCGGTCGGTGTCGGCAAGGGAGTTGGAAAAAAACATGACACAATGGGGGTCGCGGCAATGGGGAAGCCCGTAAGTGTGTCCCAGTTCATGCACCGCCTCAGTGAGCGCGCGTCGCATGAAAATCTTTTCATCCGGCGGAAGCCCGTAAAACTCCTGATGAAGCCGCGAGAGAGAAATAACCGCAACGCCGCGCTTCATGTCCGCCTCGCCAAAGACAAAGTTCAACTCCGGCACATACAGGTCGCTCTCGCAAACGCCCAGGATGCGCCGCCCGGGCGCCATAAACTTCTCACTCAAAAGGTTCAGAAGCGCCGTCGAGAGATACTGCCTTCGGGCGGGATTAAACGCCTCCATCGGCATCCTCTCCGCCTCCATGAACGTATAGTACAGCGGGATTTGCATCTTAATCGCCCCGCCAATGCAGTGTAAAACCTTCGTGCTCACATTGTCAAAAGGCACAAGATACAAAGTCTCCCACGCCTTATCCGACTGCGGCACACGTAATTTGCCCTTGCTCGTGCCCGTTTGCTCTCCCTCGCCATTAATCGCACCGCTCAAAAAATAAAATATCAGGACAATTAAATTTGCCAGCAACTGTCTATATCGCAAATTCCTCACGTTCCTACCCTGATTATCATCTCATTTCAGGCACAGTATCGCCTTGCGCCGCGAGTCCTGTCAAACAAATCCGCCGGAAGAACCCCTCCGAATATCTTGACACAACTGACAAAATAGCATTCCTATCAAAATTATTCAAAAGGAAAGGCGTGAGGCAGTGTTGTGGCTTCTGGCGATAATCGGAACTCTCTGGACATCTCTCCTCCTCGCGCGGATGCTGGGCATTGCAAAAGTGAGCCTTCTCGCCACCGCCACACTTGCCATCTTCCACTGCCTGATAACGGTATATTTCTGGGTGGCGGGTATCTTTTCGCTCCACCCCCATTTCTTCCTTGCGTTCATCCTTATTGATGCCGTTGGTCTCTCACTATTACACCGCTTTTATCTTGCGCGCGAATTAAAACTTGCGCCACTTCCTCTTGACGCTCTCCGGCATGCGCCGCGCTCCGATTTTCTCCTCCTCGCCCCGCTGGGACTGCTCATCATCCTCCTTATCATCCTTGGCCTGAAACTGGGACCGCGTTACGGCGATGCGGTGGAGTATCATCTTGTTGAGCCGGTGCGATGGGTGCAGGCGCGCTCGCTCACATGGGAGGGGATGGGGCGCTATCCCGCCTGGCCTCCGATTTCCCGCGTCCATGGCTTCCCCAATACTGCCGGCATCATGGCGTTCTTCCACATGACATTCACGGGCGACCTTAACGCCGGTGCGCTGTCGCAAGTCTCCTTCGCCCTGATGGGGCTTGCCGCCCTTTACGCCCTTGCGAGGGAGCTGGGGCTCCGCAGGCGTCTTGCCATCCTTGCCATATATTTCGCAGTCTTCATCCCTGAATTCCTCCTGCAATTCACGGAGTCGTACGCCGACCTCGCCATGGCGGGATGTCTCGTCACGGCAATACTCTTCCTTTTCCTGTATATAAAAACGGGGAGTCGGCAATGGCTGCTTCTCTTCTGCGCGGCGGCGGGGCTTGTGGGCGGCGTCAAGAATACAGGCGTCATTTTTTCCCTCGTTCTCTTCCTCTGCGCCCTTTCTTACCATAAGATGACAAATCTGCCGCGGCAAAAGACGCTCTCTCTTTTCCTCCTCTTCGGTTCCCTGTGGCTTCTCCTCGCAGGTCCCTGGTATCTCCACAACGCCATCAGATATGGAAACCCTCTGTATCCAATCAAGGTTCACCTCTTCGGGAAAACACTTTTTGACGGTCCCTTTCCCATGGATGGTTTTACGCGCAACTTCATGGAGAGGAGAACTAATAATTACCTTCACGCTATCTGGCTTACATACCGCGAGGACGAAAGCGGTGTGGGGCTGGCGCAGATGTTTGGCGGGCTGGGGAGCGCCTTCTTCATCCTCGGCATCCCTGCCCTGTTCATATCTCTGGCGCGCGCATTTCTGAAAAAGGATAATACATTTATTGCCGTCTGGGCGCTTTTCCTAATCCTTTATCTATTCCAGCCCGTGAAATGGTATGCGCGATTCTCCCTTCCCCTCGCCTTCTTCTCAGGGCTCTGCCTTGCCTCGCTCCTGCAGAATGCGCGGCGGCTTGAGCGCTCCCTCATGCTCGCAGTAATTTTCACCTGCCTCACATACAACGGCGTTAAATCCCTGACCGCTCTTTCCTCCAACTTTCTCCCGCCGGACTTCTGGTATTTCGCCCTCCGCACCGGCGACTACTCCCCGCAACAGTTCAACCAGTTCCCCGGCAATTATTCGGTGCGGCAGTATGTGCGAGAGCATTTCATCGGAAGACGGGCAATCCTTTATTACTTCCCCAACGTGGGTCCCGTCACCCTCATGCCGCGCGACATGAAACTCCGTCTTATCACGTTCGGCGCCGACAAAGAACCCTGGTTCGGGAAAATGCTATCGGAGAAAGTGGATTACGTTTACACCTGCACGCCGCAGGGGTCTGTCAAATTTGCGCGAGAGGAGTCCTGGCTGAGAGAAAATCCGCAGGCGTTTCCCTTAATCATTGAAGGCGCGCTCCCCGGCGCTTTCAGGGGACAGATGTTCGGCGAGCCGCTCGCACTTGAGCGTTTATACAGGGTGAATAAACAGGAATTGAGAAGCCTGGTGAAAAATGGGAAAAACAATCGGCAGAAAATTTGAAACAATCCTCCTCGTCCTGTTCTGGGCGTGGGTGGCGCTTTTCGCACTGTTCTACATCACCTCGTCCGGCGCTTCCGCCTATCGGAGAGTTAGACTCATCCCATGGCTGAAGGAGATGTGGGGAATTGTATGGCGTCAGCCCGCCGCCATCGAGCACCTCAACTCACACGCACGCCGCGCAATCCTGACCCGCCTCCAACGGGGAGAGACGCTGGATGACCCACAAAATCAGTATTTCTCTCGCTGGAGCGCCTCCTATCTCAGTTTCCAGAGGCGGGCGGTCAACGAGATTCAGGCGTCACATGCCGAAGCAAGTCTTACCCACACCGTCACACTCTCTTTCTCCGAACTATACAGAAGCGGTCATCTGAAAATCACGAGCGCTTCCACATCCCAGCCGGATAACGCCTGTCTCCTTCTCAAACCTTCCTCGGAAACCTTCCAGGTGGAAATCAACCTTCCATCTCCCCTGCGCGCCATCGCCTTCGACCGCATATCAATCCGCGGAACCATGAGACCTCGTGTTGGAGTGGAAGATGCGCCATTCTCGGATTACGTCCGCATCTACTGGCTTGGCGTCACAGCCCCTGGTGGAGGGCGGTCTTTTTCGGGTGAAAGGAGTTTCCCCGTTGACCTTCGGGGGCTCACAGAGAAAGGCGTTGCCACGGCATATCTCGGGGACAATTATCTCTATCTCTCAAGCGGTGACATCCGGCGGATTCTCCTCGCGTTCAGCCTCGCCGTTGCGAATGAGGTCTCTCTTGAGCGCATAGAATTTTCCCCCGACCTTCTTCCTGCGCCCGTCCAGAAAGTGCAATCGCACTGAGGGATTTTTCCCTTGCCATGTCTGTCAGCAAAAGTCTAACAATCATCACTTACTGTCTTTCAATCAATGGAGGGGCAAAATCTTTATGGAGACCGAATCTCTCCGGCAGGCAGCGGAGAAATATCTCATGAACACATACGGAGAGCGCGCCATTTGCCTTGTGCGGGGCGAGGGCTGCCGCGTCTGGGACTCCGATGGCAGGGAATATCTCGACTTCCTCGCCGGCATCAGCGTCAACAACTTGGGTCATTGCCATCCGGCAATTGTCTCAGCCCTCAAGAAACAGGCGGAAACGCTTATTCACTGCTCCAACCTCTATCTGATTGAGCCCCAGATTGAGCTTGCCAGAAAACTTGTGGAGAATTCCTTCGCCGACAAATGCTTTTTCGCCAATTCCGGCTCGGAGGCAAATGAGGGCGCCTTCAAACTCGCACGACTTTACAGCAATACAAAGTACGGCGCAGGCCGCCATTTCATCATCTCAATGATGCACTCCTTCCACGGGCGCACCCTTGCTACCATCAGCGCCACGGGACAGTCAAAGGTTCAGGCTGGATTCGAACCGCTTGTTGAAGGTTTTGTCTTTGCAGAATTCAACAATATCGATTCCGTACGACAGCTCGCTGACGAAAAGACCTGCGCGGTGATTGTGGAGCCTGTCCAGGGCGAAGGCGGCGTCATCCCCGCGGATAAAAAATTCCTCGAAGCCCTTCGCGCCCTCTGCAACGAAAATGACATCATCCTCATTTTTGATGAGGTGCAGTGCGGGCTGGGACGTATCGGCACCAACTTTGCCTATGAACATTTTGGCGTGACTCCTGATGTTCTCACCCTCGCCAAGTCGCTCGGAGGCGGCGCGCCTATTGCCGCCCTGCTTGCGCGCCAGCCGTTCTCGGATGTCTTCACACCGGGGAAACATGCGCACACATTCGGCGGCAACCCGCTCGTTTGCGCCGCGGCGCTCGCCTTCGTGACGGAACTCTTCGATAAAAAGTGCGCCGACCGCGCGGCGGAGACCGGCGCCTATTTCCGCTCCCAACTTATGCGCCTCAAGGAAAAATATGAAATCATAAAGGACGTGCGCGGACTGGGTCTCATGATAGGTCTTGTAATGTCCCGACCGGGCAAGGGCTTCGTCGCGCGATGTATGCAGAAGGGGCTGCTCGTCAACTGCCCGTCTGAGGCGGGCGAGACGGTCATCCGTATGTTGCCCCCCCTCATCGTGACGCACGATGAGTGCGACCGCGCAATCTCTATACTTGACGAGTCTCTCGCAGAGGAGACTCAATCCGCCGCAGGCGAATAAACTCCGGAGGTTTATATGTTAGAACGCGACCTTTTATCCATTGCCGACCTCTCAAAAGACGAGGTCTATGAGATTTTCAGAATCGCACAGGATTTGAAGGCAAGAATGTCACGGCGCGAATTCCCGCCCCTTCTTGAAAAATGCACCCTCGCCATGGTCTTTGAAAAACCATCGCTCCGCACGCGCTGTTCCTTCGAAAACGGGATGTACCAACTCGGCGGACACGCCGTATATCTCGCACCTGCCGACATCAGTCTTGGCAAGCGCGAATCCATACATGACGTCGCAAAAAACCTGGAACGCTGGTTCGACCTCATCACGGCGCGCGTCTTCAAACATTCTACCGTCCGGGAACTCGCAAAGTATGCGCGTATTCCTGTCATCAACGCCCTTTCCGATACAGAGCACCCCTGCCAGGTCCTCGCAGACTTCCTCACCGTGTATGAGAAGCGTGTGAGTCTGTATGATTTTACCATCGCTTATATAGGCGATGGAAATAATGTCTGCCACTCTCTTATCCTTATATCCGCCATCCTGGGCACGCATATCCGCATCTCCTCGCCGGCGGGTTACGAACCTAAAAAGGCGATCGTGGAAAAAGCCGCCCGACTTTTAAAAAAATCCGCCGCAGGCAGTTATGAATTCTTCCGCAACCCCGCCGATGCGGTAAAAAAGGCGGACGCAATCTATACGGATGTCTGGGCAAGCATGGGGCAGGAATCTGAGTCCGAGGCGCGCAAAAAAATCTTTCTTCCCTATCAGGTGAATAGGGCCCTCCTGAAGCGCGCACCTGATGATGTCCTTATCATGCACGACCTGCCTGCGCACAGGGGCGAGGAGATTACAGACGAGGTCATAGACTCCGAACGCTCTATCGTCTTTGACCAGGCGGAAAATAGACTTCATGCGCAAAAGGCGCTGATGGTTTTTCTTATCGGTAAGTCTTCAGGAAGCGGATGATAGCTTGGAAGGGCGACGTCCACAGGATTGGCGCCCCCGCCTCAGCTTGCCTCAGGCGGATTAAGTTTTCCTGAATGAGCGGATTGTCTGGATTATATTTCTTTCCGCCTGTGGCGGACAGGCGCAATCGGTCAGGCGAAATCCGCGGTCTATCCAGCCAGTCTATAAGCGGTCTCAGGAACTTTTCATACCTGTATTCCTCTAAAATGTGTCCCTTTGCGGAAACAGCTTTCTCTTTATAGTGCCCATGGTTCTTCGCCATCTTCAGTATGCAATCGCAAAGCGCATTTGCATCTCCCACCGGAAAGCCACTCGCAAAACCCCGCGAGATGAGATTGTGTGACAACTCGCAAAGCGGCGTTGTGATTATGGGGATTCCAAATTTCGCCCAGGAAAGTATGCGGTTGCGCGTCCCGAGGAGCCCCTCATATGTAAAGCGGTCACAATTTATTGCGGCATCCGCCTCGGAGTAAAAATTCGGGAGGGCGTCGAGGGGAACCCATCCGAAGAAATGAAAGCGTCCCGCAAATGGTGATGCGCTCACCAGAGCCCTGAACCGCTCAAAGGTGACCTCGTTATGTCCCTTTATCTCGCCGCCGGTCGATATGAAGTGAATTTGCCTTCCCATGCCCGCCTTGCTCTCCTGCGTTATGGCGAGTTCGATGCCCTTGAAAAGGGTCTGTTCATCCACCCAGGTGTTATATCCGCCGGTAAAGAGGAGACAAAAGGCGTCTTGAGGAACTTTTGAGCCGCGGAAGGCAACCCTGCCATCAGGCTCTGGCTCATGATGGACAACTCCGGGCGGGACGACAGTGACAAGGTCACTGCCCGAGGTTAGACGGTTTAACCGCCCCGCGGCGCCGAGCTCTCCAATCAGGGCGTATTTCTGCGGCGTGGAGCACACTGAGAAGTGGTCGCCGGCGAGCAGTGCGGGGAGAACGTAATGCCACTGGTCTGCAAGTCCCGCGTCCGAGCCGTGGACAAAGGCGAGCTCCTGTCGCTCTGCCATTGGATGCCCAAAATAGTCCATCCAGCGGGGCGTGTCGCCGACAGCAAGCGCCGATGCGAGGTTCATGACATCTGTTGTGGAGACAATTGCAATCGGCTTCTCCTGAGTAATCCATGCCGCAATGGTTTTCGCCGCCACATGCGGGTCAAGCGGCAGTGGTCTTCTCTCCCACTCTATCAGTTTGTCAGCCCTCCAAGGCGGGTCCTTGACCTGCGGCGATTTCTCGGGATTTCCCACCGGCACGGGACCAACGCCAACAACGATGACTGTTCCGGAGGACATATTCCTGATTTGCTATTCGCAATCGTGACTAAGGTTGACCAAAAAAAAAGAAATTTTCACCACAGAGCCACAGAGAGCACGGAGATTTTTATATTCCCGTTTCCTCCTGTGGTGGCTGGTGATATCTTAATAATTTTTAAGTGTCTTACTTCCACGGCTTCACATTATATTTGAAAAACTTTTCCTGATACTTCTCCGCTGTGCCGTAAAGTGCGCGCGCCCATTCCTCCATGCTTGCGACGTCACCCACCTCGAAAGCCTCCTCAAGGCTCTCTATCACCTCCTGCATGGCTGTTATATCCGCCGGGTCAATATCCAACTCATTTTCCGCAATGAATTTCTTCACCCCATCCATTATATTCTTCGCCTTCTCTCCCTTGCGGACACTATCCATATAAATTCTATCCTCATCCAGTTTTCCCTCCGCCTCCTTGACCTCTTGCTCTACCTCTTCTGTTTTTACCGGGTGGTAGGATTCAATCTTGACTTCCTTGCGTGCGCCCGAGGTGAGGTCTGTGGCGCTTACATTCAGGATGCCGTTGGCATCAATGGAGAATCTGACCTCAATCTCAGGAATATCCTTAGGGGAGGTGGTGATGCCGGTAAGACGGAAGTGTGCAAGACTCCTGTTCTGGCTTGCCTGTTTCCTCTCGCCCTGGAGGACGTGGACGAATACGTTTTTCTGATTGTCCACAACCGTTGTGAATTTTTTTACCGCGGCTGTGGGAATGTTTGAATTGCGGGGAACCAAAACGGAAAAGACATCATCAGCTATTTCAATACCCAATGACAGCGGCGTGACGTCGAGCAGGAGCACCTCCCGGATGTATCCCGTCGCCACGCCTGCCTGAATGGCGGCGCCCATCGCCACCACCTCATCAGGATTGATGTCTTTGCGCGGCTCCCTCCCGAAAAACTCCGTTACTATCTCCCTGACCTTTGGTATGCGGGTGGAACCACCAACAAGGAGAACGGTGTCGACACTTGACGGCGTCATGCCTGCATCGGTCAGAACGGCTCGGCAGGGTGGTATAAGCCGCTCAAAAAGCGGCATTGCCAGTTTGTTGAACTCATCCCTTGTGAATTCACGGGTGAAGTGCTTCGGACCCTCCTCATCCGAAATTATGAAGGGAAGACTGATGGTTGTAGATTTCAGAGTGGAGAGCTCGCATTTGATTTTCTCGGATGCCTCCCGGACACGCTGAACCGCCTTGACGTCCTCCATGATGTCTTTCTTTATTCCCTTCTTAATCTCCTCCCGGATGAACTCAAGGATGCAGTTGTCGATATTGTCTCCGCCCAGATAAGTGTCGCCATTCGTGGCGCGAACCTCAAAAATATTATTATCAAGTTCAAGAATCGATATGTCAAACGTGCCGCCGCCGAAATCAAAGACTGCTACAATCTCTGACTTATCCTTATTCTGCCCGTAGGCAAGAGCGGCGGCGGTCGGCTCATTGACTATTCGGATTACCTCGAGACCAGCCATTTCAGCCGCCGCCTTCGTGGCGCTGCGCTGACTGTCATTGAAATAGGCGGGAATGGTGATGACTGCCTGTGTAATGTCAGTATCAAGGTAACTACATGCATAATCGCGGAGTTTTTTTAAAATCTCGGCGGAGACTTCTTCAGGCGAAACCTTTTTCCAGCCAAGGTCTATCATCAATCTTTCATTTTCCATATCCTCCACGAGATGGTACTGCACCTGCTTCGCGGTCTCCGCAACCTCCGCTGGTCGGCGCCCAATGAATCTCTTTATAGAGCTGATGGTGCTGAATGGATTGATGACAAGCTGTCTCTTGGCGAGCTCGCCAACAACGACCTCGTCCCCACCGGGGTATAAAACTACTGATGGGGTTGTCCGGTTCCCCTCGGTGTTGGGTATGACCACCGGTTTTTGCCCCTCAAGAAAAGCAACCACAGAGTTGGTTGTGCCGAGGTCAATCCCGATGAAACGCTCCATACTATGTCCTTTTTAACCGGGTTTTCTTTTTTAATGAAAATCGTTTCATCATTTGCCACCGCCAAGCTTTTTCAAGATATTCTTAAAAAAGGATTTTGCCCCCCCGCCCGCCTTGAAACCCAGCGCTGCAAGGTGCTGCCTCGCCATCTCATGGGTGGAGTCCCACTTCAGAATTTCTTCATATATATCCTTCGCCTTGCTAATCCCACCCGCCTTCTCGTAAATTTCACCCAGAAGGAGCTTGTAATCCATATTATAAGGGTCCATCTCCACGGCGCGGTTGCAACTTTCCACAGTTCTTGAGAAACTCTTGCGTCCATGCACCATTGCCATGGCGAGGCGATAAAAATAGACCGCCTCGCTGTCGTCATTATTGATGGCTGCCTCGAAAAATCCTACTGCCTGGTCATAATCGCCGAGTTTCATCACATGCATGCCCATGTTGTACGCCCTTCGGGCAATCAGGATGCGCTCACCCGAACGGTCTACGGCTTTGGCGACCTTTTCTTTCTTCCTGACAGCTGTCCCATCCTTTGTCCCATCCTTTTTTTCCGCAACTTTTTGCCCTGCTTTTATTTTCTTTTCCTCATCCCTTTTAAAAGCTCTGTCATACTCCGCTCGCCGTGACTTTTCTTTCAGAACATTATAAGCCTTTGATATTTCGGCGAACAGCTGCTCATACTTTTTACGTTCTTCTTTATTTGCCGCCTTGTCTGGATGCAGGTCGCGAGCCAGACGGTAATATGCCTGCTTGATCTCCTTATCAGAGGCGCCTGGTCTCACATCGAGTATTTCATAATATGTTATATCAGGCGACATGGCTCAATTAAAATTCGCACCTATATTATATTTATGCTTCTTAACAAAATTTCGTAATAAATAACCAAAATATTTCCTTTTTGTCAATCCATTTTATCCACGCTCCGTCGCCAAAGCTATGGTCCAGCCTTCGCAGCCGCTTCGGCGGATTAGGCAGCGTCGGCGACTGTGGAAAATTCAGACCCACCATCTCTGAAAAGATACCCATCCCCCATCGGAACTCCTGTATTTTTAATCATTTTCATGATTAAAAAGCACTAATCACCACACCGCCGGATGCTGTGTATAATCATGATTTAACGCTGAGAAACGTCTCTTCGAGTAAAATCGCAAACAACTGATTTCCAATATTTTATATTTAGTTCATCACACAGCGTCTGCTTTTAGACCTCAGCTTACGACCTGTGGATAAACCTGTGAACAATTTTCCCCGCATTTCCGTGAGCCCTGTATTTTTAGAATGCTCATCTATGAGCATTTATCTTCCATTTTTCCCCTGATTTTTATCCACAGGATTTTTTACAACCTGTGGAGATATTCAGAGCCCGTATTTAAAAATCCTCTCAAACCAACTTACATGTGGATAAATTGTGGAAAATAACTGTCCTCCTTCCACAATAATAACTCATTTCATTACAATTGTTTTCACACTTATATCCACAATTCCACAGGATATATTAATAGTATTATATATAATATATTAAATATATAATTACACTAATAATACAAGTCACCCATTTATTTCTTCATTTTTCTTTGCCTCATCCCAGAATTTGTCCATATCGCCAAGTGTCATCTCAGAAAGCCGGCGTCCATTCTCTGTGGCTCGTTTTTCAATGTGGCGGAAACGCGTCTCGAACTTCACAATTGTCTTGCGGAGCGCCTGTTCCGGGTTCACTCCAACAAATCGTGAGAGATTGACCAGGGCAAAAAGGAGGTCGCCATACTCCTCCTCTATCTTTTCATAGTCTCCGCCTCTGCACGCCTGTGCCAGCTCTTCCCATTCCTCCATTACCTTCTTACGCACGTCATCTGTTTTATCCCAGTCAAAACCCACATTGGCGGCGCGTTCCTGAAGGCGCCACGAGAGGGCGAGTGCGGGCATATTCCCGGGAATGCCATCAAGTATGGAGGCATCCCTGCTTTTCTTTTTACTCTTTTCCTTTTTCTTTATTTCCTCCCAGTTGGCGAGGACCTCGCGCGATGTTTTGACATTGGTGTCTCCGAAGACATGGGGATGGCGCGATGTGAGCTTGTTGCAGATGCTGTTCAGCACCTCGGAAATATCAAATCGACCGGCTCGCCTCGCAAGCTCCGCATGAAAGACAATCTGGAGGGCAACATCGCCAAGTTCCTCTTTCAGGTCGTCAAAATCCCCCCTGTCGATGGCATCGCAGACCTCGTAAGATTCTTCAATGATGTAGGGCTTGAGGGATTCATGCGTCTGTTCTCTGTCCCAGGGGCATCCATCGGGGTCAAGGAGTCTCTTCATAATCCCTACAAGACGTTCAAACGGGCTTTGTTCACCGGACATTATATTTATGAAACCCCTTCTCAGGTTATATTCTTAACCCTCAAAAGATATGTTAAAATCTCAAATGCCGGAAATCACAGTCAATCTGGAAATGGTTGACACACATCAAACCCGAAAGTTAGGTTTGTAATCATGTGGCGATGGCAAGGGTGGGTTTTTATGATACGATTTCAAAGATGCGTTATATAAAGTTCATAAACGGACAAGGGACGGAAGGGAGTTTTTTTATGAGGAGAATATTGGGACCAGCCGGTATTTTCCTTCTACTGACGGCATGGGCTTGCGCCCAGAGCGGGCTCAGGGTTCCAGAGGACTATATACGTATCAACGAGGCGGTTACTGCGGCGCAGTCCGGCCAGACTGTCCTCATCGGACCGGGCATCTTTGACCGCGAGACACAGGACTTTCCAATTATCCTGAGGGATGGGGTCTCTGTTCAAGGCAATGGCAAATATCAGACATTCATTGATAGCGGCATGACCGACGCTCCCGCCTTCATGGCGGTGAACATTGTGACAACCAGCACACTTATATCGGAACTTACAATTCAGAACGGGGACATTTCCGCGGGCGGTGGCGCGGGGATTGTGGTGCGGGATTGCACGGCGCTTTATATTATGGATGTCCGCTTTCTTAATAACACGGGAATAGACGGCGGCGCTTTTTATATAAACAATTCAACCGTTTTCGTTGATAGCTGCGCATTTGAGGGAAACAGGGCGGTTTTCGGTGGAGCCGTCTATATGGAATCCACGTCGTCGTCGCCGATATTTTATGATAATATTTTTCAGCATAACAGCGCCTCTCAAGACGGCGGGGCGGTTTATATCACAGCCGCCTCTGGTGCGAATATCAACCACAACACATTTAAGGGAAATACAGCGGGGAATTATGGCGGTGCGGTCATGATTGAAAACTCAAATGCCGCAATCCTTGATAATCTCCTTGAGGAAAATTATGCCCCCGAAGGAGGCGGCATCAGCCTCTCTAACTCGGACGCCCCCATCCAGCGCAACCGCTTCCTGAAAAATAGCGCCGCAAGAGGCGGTGGAATCTTTTCCAGCGGCGGGACGGCAAATATCTCTCACAATACCCTCTCTTATAATGATGCAACGAGCGTCGGTGCCGCATATGCCGCACTGTCCTCAACGGATGAGTTCCTCTGTAATGTCATATATCAGAATAAAAACGCCGCCGTTGCCGGCGCCGCCGTGTCTCTCACAAACAGTAACCTTGCATTCTGCCAGAACACCGTTGCCAACAACCTCGCCGAATCCGCGCTTGGACTCTTTAATTCCTGCCCCTATGTCTATAACAATATCTTCGCCTTCAACGCCGGTGTCGGGCTCAAGGAGTTTGACGCCGCATCCGACCCCGATTGCCAGTATAATCTCTTCTTCCAGAACACAACGGCGAACTACATGGACGAGGCAACATCGCCGCTCATTACGGCAGCTCAAATCAATTCCGCTGACAATGCCCCTTACGTGCCGCAGATGAATATCGTTGCCGACCCCATGTTCCGCGACGCCCCCATCGGGGATTACCATTTACGCACTGCCTCACCCGCACGCGATGCGGGGACTTTCTCCGCGCCCGCCTTCGCCGATGAGGATATGGATGCAGAAAATCGCCTGTGGGCATGCAGCGGACCCCAGCCCGATATCGGCGCTGATGAAATCACACAGCCCATCATTATTGAGCCGGTCATCTATTACGATTCCGATGCCGATGGAAGCGTAACCACCAGCGACACACTCATTCTGACATTCAACCGCGCCATGGATTCGCCCACAACCATCACGGCGGCGGACTTTTACCTCCCCGTTGCAGGCGATTCACTCGGCTTTCAGCCGGATATCGCGGGATCACCCACAAATCCGCGCCATGTGATTATCCACCTCGGTGGTTTCCCTCGCCTGACGATAAACGGGGAATACGGCGATTCTCAAAAATCACCGGGTTCACCCTCCGGCATTGATGTATTCCAGCCCAGACCTGACGGTCTGCAGGACGGGGATGGACTGCCTGCCGCGCCCCTGGGCATCCCGGGTCCCAATTATACCGGCAGGGACATCAAGGTTTCGATAGATGAGTCTCAGGGCTACGCCCACTGGTATGCCAGCACGTCTATCAATACCGGCACAAGCGGTTATTTTCAAAAGACATCGCTTCATATACCGATACTCTCATCGTATTATAGCGGTTTTATTTATATGCGCCCGCCGGCTCAATACTTTGGCACAACAAGCGCCATTGCCATCGATTCGGATTACTCCATCTTTATCTTTGACCCATTCAACCCTCCCACGCTCACACTCTCCTACGATGAGAACGAACTGGACGTGGCAAGCGGTGAGCGAGAGGAAAATATGCGCATCTTCCGCCTGAACAGCCTTGACCCCATGAGGGGCTTTTTCTTTGAAGTCATACCCTCAGCGCTCGGAACCCCACAGGTGGTTGACACCAAAAACAAAACCGTCTCCGTGAATCTCACATATCTCTACACCCCGCGCCACTCCGATTATAACGCGCCCGTGAAAATACCCTTCACACAAACCCTTTATGACAACAGCAAAGGGATTTACGCCGTTTTCCCCGTGAAGACATTCAGCAATGTGCAGAAGAAGGCGCATCTATCGACACCGGATAAATATGTATCTCTGCGCAGTGCATCGCCGGATATTTACCGCACCCATGAGTTCATCTTCACAGGCTTTGAGGAAGACGCCGCCGGTTCCGTGACTCTCGCCCTGCGTCCGCCTCGAGTGACAGAGCGGGAACTCTTCAGCGAAAAATCAAATGCCGTCGTTGTGGCGGAGGCGCTGAACGCCGATGGGATAACACCCGTCGATATTACCTCAACCGCCACCATCACACTGAACTATAATGACCGCAAAGGCGAGGTCTTCCACGAGGATGTGATTAATGCCGACGGCGTCAAAGGCTCGGAGCCCCAGCTTTACCTTGCCGCACTTGACCCCACAGACTGGACGCTGAAAAGGGCGACCCCCGGCTTAACCCAGCCCTTCATCGAACCCCTGTCCAACATCATCACCGGAAACATTCCCCCCGCACAGTTCCATGGCGGGCGAGCCATCATCGGTGCGCTTGTGGACGATGCCATACCGTTCACATACGGTTTTCAGCACACACAGGAAGACTGGACATTTGTTAAGGATTTTGAAGTCTTTGACTCCGGCGTGTCCGGTTCGGGTCCCGGGTTCCTCTCCATCGCCTGCCACACCAGAAACACCTTCAGTTTCTGGGAGAATAATCCCGATGAGGTGCCTGTGGTTGAGTCAGACTCGGGTCCGTATCTATACAGGGCGCATTTTGCCGTGGACACTGACATCTATTCACAGACGAAATGTCCGAGCTTCCGTTTGCGCATAAACAGCCAGAACCTCCAGCTCGCCGCCTCCCTGCGCATCATGAGCTATATTGAAAGTTACGCATCGCCATCAATCCTGAAACCCAAGACATACGACCTCTATTTCATCCCGCCCAACTCCGCCCTTGGCGCCGATGAATTGCTTAACGACCTGAACGTCAGTCTTGACCTTATCAATCTGGATGAAGGCGACGCAAAAGACGCCACCATATATTTCAGGGGCGTTCGCATCGACCGCACGCCGGTCTCCGCTCTGTCGGCTAAAGTAACACTCGCCACTTACAATTTTACAAACGGAACGGACGGCTGGGCTGCCGTTAATGCGTATCCCATTTTCACACCAGCCACTGCAATCGCCACAGGACAGTCCCTGTATCTCGGCGTTGCTGATGCAAACACATTCGGCTACTGGGAGAAAGACACAGACGTGCACATCACCACCGACACGCTTTACCGGGCACGCTTCTTCATCTATGCCAACACCACCGATCGCCAGAAAACCCCCGATGTCCGCCTGAGGATGTCGACAACCAAATTCATGTATAATTCCATCCTTGATGTGGTGAATGTCAACGGTGCGGAGATTTCGCCAACGCGCATTCCGGGGGAATATGTAATCTACTTTTATCCAGAGCCGGAGCTGCTCAATGCTACCCCTTCGGAGAGTATCCGGCTCGCTGTTGACCTTATTAATCTCTCTGAAAAGGGAGAACGAGACCAGGGCATCTTTATAGACAGGGTCATCCTCGAAGCCCTTGTCTTCTCTCAATGTAACCATTGAATTGCCATAGTAAGTTGAATTATTGTTTAAATTCGTAATTTGTAATTCACATATGTTCCCAATCCTCAATGTCATAAAAATCATCAGCCGCGAAGTTCAGCGGTTTAAAGAGCCGGCTTCAGGTGCGACGCTCTTTTCCTGGCGGAGCATTGTGTCGAGGTTATCGAGGGAGCGGCGAGACCCCTTCCGCATCCTTGTTTCAACCGTGCTGAGTCTCCGGACGAAGGATGACTGCACAGCCGCCGCATCTGAGCGCCTCTTCGCCCTTGCCCGCACGCCGCATGATATGCTCAACCTCCCTGAGAAAGAGATTGCAAAAGCCATTTACCCCGTCGGGTTTTACAACACAAAGGCAAAACACATCAAACAGATTTGCGCCATCCTCATGGAAAAATATAATGGGTGTGTCCCTGCCGACCTCGAACGCCTCCTTGAGCTCCCCGGCGTTGGACGCAAAACCGCCAACCTGGTCATCACACTTGGTTTCGGCATCCCCGGCATCTGCGTGGACACGCATGTTCACCGAATCACAAATCGCTGGGGTTATGTTCACACAAGGGCGCCGGTGGAGACGGAATTTGCCCTGCGCAAATGCCTCCCGATGCGTTTCTGGATTATCATCAACGACCTCCTTGTAACATACGGGCAGAACATTTGCACGCCGGTTTCGCCAAGATGCAGTGAGTGTCGCGTTGAAAAATGGTGTGCCCGTGTGGGGGTCCAGCGCAGCCGCTGAAATTTAAAAAGACTTGACACCTGAGGATTATCAGTATTTTCTCATTTTCATCTTCAGGTTTAAAAACGCGTTTTCTGTAGTCAAGGTGGATAGATGAAGTTGACCGATAATGAAATCAGGAATATCAACCGGCATCTGGAAGCGGCGAAGATTGAGTTTATGGTGATTTAAATAAAACACTTTAATTAATGAGGTATACAATGACTAAGATATCAGACAAGAATTTATTACTATTGATGTTGGGTATTGGAAAAGATAAAGGGGAAATAGCGAAAGGAATTAACGGTATAACTCGTTTGCAAAAGTTGTTATTTTTATTAGAGAACGAAGAAGGGCTGTCTAAAATTGAGGGAGGATATCAGTTCGAGGCATATAAATCAGGTCCATATTCATCGACGATATACGATAATTTGGAATTTTTAGAAAATATGGGATTTATTAAAAGCGAGACTTCCGGTATTGCCACAGAAGAAGAGGCCGCTGATTTAGATTTTACTTTCGAAGAATTGATGGACGATGAAGATATAAAGACATCAGACGCTTATGATGAAAAACGCTTTACTTTGACCCAAGCAGGAATTGATAAAGTAAAGTCGCTACTAAAATCTGAAGAATATAAATCGATAGTCGATGGAATACGCAAAATAAAATCAAAGTATGGCAATTATTCTTTAGATGACCTGCTTTATTATATTTACACCAAGTATCCTGAAATGACGACTGAGTCTGAAATCAAAGACCATGTTTTACGTAGAGGACGCAAAAGATGACTCATGATACTCTGGTAAATTTAGCCTTGGGTTCTCATTTTGCTATTCTCGGAATAGCGGTTGTATGTTTTTTCAAATGTGCCGATCGCACGGCTATGTTTAAGAATTCATTTGAAAATCATTCGGCGACAATGCTCAGAATAAAAGAGCGGATATATGTCGATTTGTCATTGGCTCTGAAACCATTATTTGCAGAGCAAAACGAGAAAATCGTCGGTGTTTTAGATTTCTTTGAACCTGGTGGCGAATATTGGCAAGAAGAAAAAGTGAACACACAGGAGACCGAAGCATATCGAAATGCGATTATGAGATTCCTCACTGATAATGTTAGTGCTTTGGCTGATTTCAAAGACCTTAACTTATTTGTTGCGAGATGTAAATACTGGGCGGGATATTTAAGATGGGGGTTGCTTATTGTTTTTGGCGCGCAACTAATCCAACTCTTTATTATAGGAGTTATCGATAAAACTTGCGGTCATTGTTTTGGAGACAATACAATAATTACTCTGATCCTTGTTTCCGTAATATTTATAGGCAATTGTTTTTTACCTCTTCCCTTGTTGCTCTATTATCATGGAAAAGCCGATGCTTATGGGAGTAAATATGATTGATTTAAGCAACGAAGCTTCGTTACTGCCACCTGTTTTGGCATATATCAAAAGAAAAGGTTTTAATATGCATGCCTTTGAGCTTCACTTTTATAAGCGGAGTGTTGATATATATGCATTTTCTAAAAATAGCTACAGGACCATTGCCATTGAATTGAAATTGCACAAATGGCAAAAAGCATTTGAGCAAGCGCTTATTTATCAACTTTGTGCAGACGAAGCATATATAGCAATGCCAAAGAAATTTACAAACCGTGTTGATTTTGAATTATTAATGAAACATGGTGTCGGCCTAATTTCTGTAAATGAAATTGGAAGATGCCGCAGATTGATTGATGCAAGACAATCATCTGTGCTGAGAATCGGATACAAAAACGAACATATTGATTTTTTGCAAAGGCAAATAAATGGATAACAAGCCCAAACTCATAATTCGCATGGGAAGTCATGCTGAAAAAGATTATATCTTAAAACTTGGCAAAAAGTTTGATGGTATAATCATTGGTGCTAATGTTGTTGAAGCTACGGCAGGTGCAACGGCAAGTCTCTTGGGTCAAAAATTAAAGCTTCCATATTATATTGATCCTATGACTTATGTATTCGGGTGTGATCTTGAAGGTATACGATCTGATCAGAAAAGGAAAAAAAAGATCATTAGAGATTATAAACGCTCATATAAATCGCTGGCAAGCGAACTGGGAAAATTGTTTTCTAATGCATTGGAAACAAAGAAGCGCATCTACCCAGAAAATATTCATTCTTCAATGGTAAAAACTATTTGTGACGATGTGGTCAATTATCAACTTAACAGAATACGTCAAGAGTTCCTAAAAGATGAAGAATACAAAAATTATGCCGATTCAATCCCTAATGTCGCAGGTGTTTTCTCACCTTATTTTTATATTCCATCTAATTCTGAAATAGATTGGAAAGTGTTTATTGCTCTCTCAAGCACAACTGCTAAGATTATAAATGAGATTCCGGTTTATTCTGTTCTATGCGCGGATTCAGAGCTATTAACTGATGGGGCATTTATAAATAAAGCGATTAATGAAATTCCCCTGACAGGTGTAAATGGTGTTTGGTTATGGTTCTCTAAATTTGATGAATTATATATTAGCGAAGAATATTTGAAAGGATTTAAAGACTTAGTTGAAGGATTGAGTCAAAAAGGGCTTGAGGTATATAATAGGCATGGAGGATATTTCAGTTTAATTCTGAACAAAATAGGAATGACAGGAATAAGTCACGGTATCGGCTATGGAGAAAAAAAAGATGTCCAACAAATAGAAGGGCCCCCAAATCCGCCTATAGTTCATTATTATCTTCCCGATATTCATAAGAGATTTGGGGTTCTTGACATTGAACGATGTTTTGATGAAATGAAAATTATCTCGCCTAAAGATTTTTATGGCCATATGTGCGATTGTGTTATATGCAAGGGAGTAATTAAGGATAATATTGAAGAATTCAAAAAATTCGGAGAAGATCGTTATGCTACACCTGAATCTAAGCGTAAATCTCAAACACCAGCAGCAGCACAACGATGTCGGTTCCATTTTTTAATAAACCGAATCAGGGAAAAGGAATTTATAAGTAGCAATGATTTAAAAACAATCATCGAACAAATAAATGATACGCAGGAAAAATGGGGAGACCATGTTATCATTGCAAGAAATAGCACCCATTTAACCAAATGGCAAAACGCGCTAAAATAAAAAACAAACAACCACTTTTAAATTTGTACTATTAAGCGTAATCTATGGTTTAGTAATTCTTATGCGAACATGTCACGGGTGCGGACATGAAAATCCCATGGCGGCGGGACGTTGCTCCAAGTGCGGGACAATACTGCCGCCCCTGCCCGAAAAGAGGGAGATTGAA
>JAPLSR010000300.1 GCA_026398545.1 Candidatus Sumerlaeota bacterium
TAGGTTCCGAGTTCCACAAAGACAGTATCGCTCGTGGCGGATATGTCAACCGCCTCGCCAATAGTGGTTTTTGAATCTGACACGTCCGTGAGTTTGATTACATAATAGGACTGTGGGGAATAGCCTGTGGGAGACCCCAGCCAGGGACTGAAATCCAGTTCATCACCTGCCTGCCCCCTCTTGACCTCGCCTCCTGAGCCGGATGGGTTGTTGGGGATATTCAGAGGTCCGCCTGAGGCGCCCCACCAGTTGAATGAAAGGTCGGCTATCACAAAATTATCAATCAGCGGCAGATTATTGTAAGCGGGATTAATTTCAAAGTTCATCCCACCATTGTTTGTGAAATTATTGTTCCGGCACACAAAGCCTGTCACGCCCGGCAGGCGGAGATTAACCTGGATGCCGCCATCGGCGTTGTTCTGAAATGTGTTATTCAGAATCTGGCAGTTATCTGGAAGCATGTCAAAACCAATGGCGCCCGAACGGTAAGTGCATCCGAGCACAAAAGATTTGAAGAGGTCGGAGTTCACTTTCGTTTCAGATATGGCGTTATCGCTAATGGTAAGACCGCTGTTTATGGCATAGGACGTCGAGCGGTCACCGATATAAGTAATCGCGCCGAACTCAGTCCCAACGGCGGTCGGCGAGGTTATATTTGAACATGCCGACAGGATTGTGTTCCCCTGCAGAAGAACCGTATCGCACTGCTCAAGAAAGATGGATGAAAGGGCGGCGTTAGTGAACTGACTGTTCAAAACTGAAATATCGGTCGAAGAGACCAGAGAGATGTCATGAGAGGTGGAATTATCACTGACACATGTGATTAAGGAGAGGGCATTCAACCGTCCGCCACGAACCGCCTGGCATCCGTTGAAGTTGCAGGTATTGATTGTCGTGGTATTGCTCCCGCCTGAAAGGCCAAGGTCAACCGCCACGTTGGGACCTGTGAAGGCGCAGTTGGAGATAATGGTTCCACTGACGCCCCCCACGCTGACGCTATTGCCGCCGGCGCTGTGACGAATGGTCATTCTGGAAATCTGGACACTGGGAGCCGTGATATTAATTGTGTCGCCGACGGCGCTTTGAAGGATAACGCTCGTCACGGAGTCGCCCTCCATGGAAATGCTCGCATTCAGGAGGACATTTTCATTATATGTGGCGGAGGCAATATAGAGCGTGAGGGTGAGCGTGGTAACGGAGATACCGGCATTAATCGTCGCTTTGGGCCCAATCGGCGGGATGCCCGGTGTGGGAGATGAGCCATCAAAGGCATCGCTTCCTGTTATGCCGTTGACATACATCTGCCCCAGCACTGACACACAAGGCAGGATAAGAATGAGAACGCACAATAAAACTCCCCCACCTTTTTTGCTTGCTCCTGACATTTATCAAGTCCTCCCGCCTTCAAATAGGAGATAT
This sequence comes from Candidatus Sumerlaeota bacterium, assembly GCA_026398545.1. GTDB lineage: Bacteria > Sumerlaeota > Sumerlaeia > MWCT01 > MWCT01 > JAPLSR01. Next base: position 1,420 of record JAPLSR010000300.1, read on the forward strand.
TAACAGAAATTTTCTTCTTATTGCTCAATATTTCACATGTTTTTATATATCAAATATCTAAAAAGTAGCAAGTAAAAAAGGGGGACAATTTATAAGGGTGAAGGATGAAGGACAAATGAGGGGCTTAAATTCTATTGAAGATGGGGCAGGTGGCGCAACGGGGGCGGGGACGGCAATACTCTTTCCCCAGCCGCACAAGAAGGGCATGGTATTCATTGTAAAGCTGAACATCCCTTTTTAAGGAGCGCTCAAAGAGTGCGCGGGCGCTTTCATAATCGTCCTTCTCGGAAAGAAAACCATGGCGGCGTCCAACCCTCAGCGTGTAGGCGTCAACGACAAAGACAGGGCGGTTCAGGGCATATAACAGGATTGAATCGGCGGTCTCGCGCCCGACACCGTGAACAGAGAGGAGTTCGCCCCGCAGTTCGTCTGTGGGTATAGTCTCAAGGAGGGAAAAATCGGTATCACAGCGCCGGACAAAATAGTCCGCCACAGCCCACAGGCGTTTTGCCTTGATATTGTAATATCCGGAAGGACGTATGAGGGTGGACAATGTCTCAGGTTCAAGCGCCACAATTTTCCTGAGGGAAAGGGCATCCGCCCGTTTCAGATTTTCAATCGCCCGCTCCACATTTCCCCAGTTTGTATTCTGGGTGAGGACAGCGCCGATGATGATTTCCTCAACAGTCTCCCCGGGCCACCAATGCTGAGGCCCGAAATGTTTAAAAAGCCGTCTGTATATCTTTAAAAGGAGTTTCATATTCAGAAAATCTTAACTGGTAGTAATATCTTTCATCATATAAATCTTGTTAATCCTGTCAAAAGTATTATAATTAATATTGCGCAATAGTCCATTCATGCCGCATCAAACTCCGAAGGCAGTGTAACGGATTGCGAATCAATCAGAACAAAAAAATGGTTTAAGAATTTGAGAGCAGAAAATGAGCCTTTAAGCAGACTCGTTACCGTATCTGACCTCAGTTTCACTGGTCTGCAAAATACTATTTAAGCACAACAGTCAGCGTCAGGCGCGCGGCGAGTCAAGCAGATAACGCTCCAACGCGGGAAAATGGTCGGGATGAGAAAATGCCCATATAACGGCGAGGCGTTAGCCGCGTCGCCTGCACACAGGGTTGGGCGGCGATATTGTGCGGACTAGAAGTTGAAATCATATTTGTGGTGACGAACTACGATGAGAGAAAGTAGAATAACCACTGTGTCTATTGCCAATAGCACCACATCTTGAACGTAGAATGATGTCTTGAGTATGCCGACCGCGACTGCCAATATCTGTGTGCCAATAATGATGCCACTTGATGCCAAAGATGTAACCGAAACCTTTCCGATATATTGAGATGATGGAGGTCTATGTTCCCATCCTAATCCTTCGCTTAAGAAGGGCTTTTCAATTCGCTCCTTGATATAAGCGCCAATCTGCCGTATCTTATAATCATGCTGAACCCAGAGCATCGCAAGAAACAGCGCCAATATCGGGTATACGAGTGCAATAGTGCTGGTATTCTGCAAGCTCAAAGTAAGGAACGTTCCCGATGCAATAAGCGCGAGCGATATAAGTTGATTTTGGGTTTCACTACGTTTCAGAATCTCAGAACGTAACGCTGCGTACTCCGCTAAGAGGAAATCGGAAGACTTATCTGCGTGTAGAGGTTTGCTGTTACCCAAATTCGACGACTCTGCGTTCATAGATGATTTCCTTTCTTCTGTGAGAGATTGCTCTCTGTAGGTGTATTTTGGCCGATACCAGTAGAAAGTCGTGCTGTTGTGTAGCAGCCCAACATTGTTTAGATTGACCCATATAACATCCCCAATACAGTTGCGCCATCCGTATAAGACACCCGCGAAACGAGTCTTACATCGGCCATAACCCGTGAGATATCAGCGTGTTGCGTCGAGGCGCGATTTTCATCACGGTGTCTTATGCGGATTGGTATAAAATCCTCCATTATTGCCGTGGGGCTATCAGGGGCAGACCCTTCCATTACTGAAGCCTTGAACGCCGTGAATGATGTCAAACAGCCGTCCCTCTTGGTTATGCAATTGAAGGTTTCGACATCGCTGACAAGAACAATAGGAAGGAACTGTCCAATCCGCATCCGAAAGTCAATAACAATTTTAACCGCCGATGAACGCAGATGAACACAGGTGAACATAGATATAATATTGCATTATCAGTGTCTATCCGTGTTTATCTGTGGTTAAAATAATTTATTTCTCACTTTATTTTTTTAAAATTGGACTTGACGGCTAATCGGATATGTTCATAAGTATGATTAATTTATTATTTGTGATGGCTTTATAAGCCATGAAAAAAGCAAATTGAAAGAAGAAGCTGAAAAGGCTTCTCACCTGATACTCCGCAGATGCGGGGTCCCTGGGTTATACATGTCCTTCCACCGGCAGGGTGGAGGCGTGTGTTTCTGTTAGGGAATAAACGGGAGAGAAGTCTCCCGTTATTTTTATTCATGGGAGGTGATCCGGGATTACTCAAAAAACAAGGATCAACGAACACATTCGTGTCCCCGAGGTGCGGCTGATAGCAGATGATGGATCCCAGGTGGGCGTCGTGACGATTGAAGAGGCAATGCGTCTGGCGCAGGAGGCAGGACTTGACTTAGTGGAGGTGTCACCCACCGCCAAGCCGCCCGTATGCAAGATTTCGGATTATAACAAGCTCCAGTACGAAAAGAAACGCAAGGCGAAGGAGTCACGGAAAAAGACGAAGCAGACGCAACTCAAGGAGATAAAACTCCGTCCCACCATTGACCCCCATGATTTTACAACAAAGGTCAAAAAGGTGCGGGAATTCCTTCAGCATGGAGACAAGGTCAAGCTGACCCTCATGTTCCGGGGGCGCCAGATAGTCCATGCGAATCTTGGGGAAAAGGTCCTGAAGGACATGGTCGGGGCTGTTTCGGACGTCGGACAATTAGAGGGAAGGTTCCAATTACTGGGGCGCATCATGGGAGCCATACTGGTCGCCAAACAGGCGCCTGTGCCTGCACCAACTCCGCAACAGGTCAGCACACCGGTTCCACAGGTCAGCACGCCGGTTCCACAGCCGCCGGAACAAGGTTGATATACTCCCCGTTAAAAATGAAATTCAAGATAAGGGGTTATTTATCCGGTTTTTCGGGGTCTTTTTTTTGCATGTTAAACAATTTTCATGACATCATCCTCAAAGGAGGAGATTATTTATGCCAAAGATGAAAACCAGGCGTGGCGTTGCAAAACGCTGCAAGATAACCGCTGGTGGGAAAATCATGCGCCGCAAGGCGTCCCACAGTCACATACTCACCAAAAAGACCAGGGCGCGCAAACGCCGATTGCGCGGTGAAGATACAGTCTCAAAGGCGGAGCGGAAACGCATCCGCACATTTCTTCAAGCAAAAGCTCATGGTTAAGGAGTCCCAGTCGCCGACGCTGCTTACTCCGCCGGAGCGGCTGCGAAGGCTGGACCAAAGCTATGGCGACGGAGCGGGGATTCCTGATGCCCTTATTTATCATACAGGAGGATAAATCAGATGCCACGAGCCATCAATAATGTGGCTTCCCGTAAGCGAAGGAAAAAGATTCTAAAAATGGCAAAGGGGTTTTATTCCGGGCGTCGCAAGCTTTTTCGGAATGCCAAAGAGACAGTGCGCCGCGGCTTGAGATATGCCTACAGGGACCGCCGTAACAGGAAACGCGACTTCCGCCGCCTCTGGATAATACGAATCAATGCCGCAACCCGGACTGAGGGGATATCATACAATCGTTTTATAAATGGACTGAAGCTGGCAGGGGTTGAAGTTGACCGCAAAGTCCTTGCCGACCTTGCCGTGCAGGACCCGGGCACCTTTGCCACATTTGTAAATCAGGCGAAACAGGCGTTGGAAAAGACAAAGTCCGCTGTCATCTGAAAGGAAGCCGGTGAGATGCTGGATGAGATTGCGAGACAGCTGGATGCCCTTCTCCCCTCCCTTGAGGAGGAATTGAAACGGGCAAAATCCACTTCCGACCTGGAAAAGATTCGCGTGGGCTATTTAGGGAGGAAGGGGAAACTGACAGCCATCCTGAAGTCATTTGCCACGCTCGACCCCTCCGAGCGTCCATCAGCCGGCAAGATGGTGAATGATGCCAAGGACAGGCTTCTGTCAGTCATTACCCAGAAGGCAGAGGAATTCCGCAAAGATGAGTTTGCAAGCCGCCTCGCACAGGAGACGCTGGATATCACACTGCCCGGCGCCGCCCTGATTCCCGGACATCCTCACCCAATATCAAAAGTCCTTGGCGAGATTGAAGAGATTTTCACCTCGATGGGATTTGTCAGCGAGGAGGGTCCGGATATAGAGGATGATTATCACAACTTTGAGGCGCTGAACACCCCACCAGAGCATCCCGCCAGAGACCTGCATGACACCTTTTATGTGGAGGGCGGACTCCTTTTAAGGACACACACCTCCCCTGTCCAGATTCGTGTGATGAAACGGCAGAAACCGCCCCTTGCCATCATTGCTTCGGGGAAGGTCTATCGCGTTGACCTGGATATCTCCCACTCCCCCATGTTTGTTCAGGTGGAGGGGCTGATGGTGGGTGAGGACATTACGTTCGGGGACTTGAAGGGCGTGATTGAGGCATTCGTGCATCAGATCTTTTCCAAAGAGGTCGCGGTGAGGTTCCGACCGCACTTCTTCCCCTTCACAGAGCCGAGCGCCGAGGTGGACATCCGGTGTGTCCTGTGCGGAGGTGCGGGGTGTCGTGTCTGCAAGATGTCAGGCTGGCTTGAGATAATGGGGTGCGGCATGGTGCATCCTGCCGTCTTTGAGATTGTGGGATATCCGACTGAGCGGGTGACCGGTTTTGCCTTCGGGATGGGGGTGGAACGCATCACCATGCTGAAATACGGCATCAACGACATCAGGCTGTTTTATGAAAATGACCTTCGGTTTTTGAAACAGTTTTCATAAACCGAAATAGAGCGGGGTTAATATTCAAAAAAGAGCGGGGCTATGAGATTCAGTTATCGCTGGCTGAGGGATTATTTCCACGCGAGAAAATCGCTCCCCGAGGTGCTTGAGGGCTTCACCATGTCCGGCATGGAGGTGGAGTCGGTTGTGGACATGGTGGGGCTTTCAAAAAATCTGGTCATCGGGAAAATCCTGCAGGTCGGTCCGCACCCGGACGCCGAAAACCTCCTTCTATGCAAGGTGGATATTGCGCGGGAACACCCGTTGAGTATTGTCTGCGGTGCAAAGAATGTCAAGGCGGGCGACAAGGTTCCCGTTGCCCTGGACGGGATGCGTCTAACAAATGGGAGCGTCATCCAGCACACCCGAATCCATGGCGAGGTCTCCGAAGGGATGCTCTGCGCCGGCGATGAGCTCGGTCTCAATGACGACCACAGCGGCATACTGATTTTGCCGGAGGACTTCCCGGTCGGGGAACCGCTGGATGCCCTGATTGATATCGCAATCACACCGAACCGCGGGGATTGTTACTGTCTTATCGGGCTGGCGCGCGACCTTGCCGGATTTTTCAGCTCCCGTATTACGTATCCAACCGTCCGCATCATGGAGACAATGGAACGGATTGACAATTATCTGCGCGTGACGGTTGCGAACAAGGAGGGATGTCCCCGTTACGGGGCGCGCTATATCCGCGGGGTGCGCGTAGGTCCGAGTCCCGCCTGGCTGGTTTACCGTCTTGCCAGCGCCGGCATCCGCTCCCTCAATAATGTGGTGGACGCCACCAATTATGTGATGCTTGAATGCGGTCAACCGATTCACGCCTTTGACATGGACCGCGTGGCGAACCGGCACATCATTGTCCGCAATGCAAAGGAGGGTGAAGTCTTAGAGATGCTGGATGGTGAAATGCTAAAGCTGACCTCACAGGACTTGTTGATAACTGACCCGCGCGAACCTATCGCACTTGCGGGCATCATGGGGGGCTTGAGCTCCAGGATTTCCCCCAGCACCATCAACGTTGTCCTTGAATGTGCCTACTTTGACCCCATCACTATCCGGAGGAGCTCCCGACGTCTAAGTAAAAAGACAGAGGCATCCTTCCGTTTTGAGCGCAATGTGGACAGGGAGGGCATCCCGCGCGTCCTCGAACGCGTTGCCATGCTTATCCGGGAGCTGGCGGGCGGCGAGATAGCCCAGGGAATGATTGACGTAAAAAATTACCGCTCCAGCAAAAGGTCAATTTCACTTTCAGTCAGTAAAACAAACAAAGTCCTCGGCACACGACTCAATCCCCGTGAAATCGCCGACTTCCTTGTGGCTCTGGAATTCGAAATTATAGAGCCGAACCCCGAACTCATCACCTTTGCCATCCCCTCCCACCGCAACGACATCACGCGCGATATTGACCTCATTGAGGAGGTGGCGCGGATGTATGGGTATGAAAAGATTAAACCCACGCTCCCCTACCATCCGGCGGAGCCAGTGTCCTTCTCACCCATTTCACGGATGACTGCACAAATTAAATCCGCACTTTCAGCCCTGGGGTTTGATGAGATCATCAATTACAGTTTTACCTCGAGCCGCCTTGAGGAGGCGCTCGGACTTCTCCCGGAGGGGGCGGTAAAAATCACCAACCCCATCTCGCCCGACCAGGATATCATGCGGACATCACTCCTGCCCAGTCTTATAGAGTGCATGGTATATAATATCAACCGTGACATCCTTGATATCATGGTCTATGAGATTGGAAAGGTTTACGAACGGCGGGATAAAGAGATGCGGGAAGAGGTTCACCTGATGGCGGGGATATGCGGCGATTCCCCATCCACCTGGCAAAAACCGGGCTCACCGGTGAATTTTTATGACATCAAGGGAGCGGCGGAAATCCTGAAAAACCTCTTTGGCTTTTCAAGCGCCACCCTGGAACCTTTGACGGATGTGAGTTATTACCATCCGGGTCGGGCGGCACGCTTTGTCCGGGACAACATGGAAATCTGCCGTTTCGGAGAACTGCACCCCATCATTGCGGAGCGTCTTGAGCTGGAAAGGCGTCTTTATTTACTTGATATGAATCTCAGCCGGATTGCCCCCATCGCAAAAAAGGCAATTCAGTTCCGTCCCATACCCAAATTTCCGTCCATCTCAAGGGACCTTGCCATCGTTCTCGATGATGCCGTTATAGCGCAAAGCATTGAGGAAGTAATCCGTGAAAAGGCGGGCGAAACGCTGGAATCCCTGACCTTTTTTGACCTTTATAAAGGGTCGCCCGTGACGGAGGGGAAAAAGAGCCTTGCCTATTCCCTCACATTCCGCTCCACTGAGCGCACGCTCACCGATGCGGAAATTGACGAGATCATGGCAAATGTGCTTGGGGCGCTAAAGGACAAATTCGGCGCAGTGCTCAGATGACCATCCAATTGTTCAACACAGCATCATTCGCATAGGATGCAAAGTCCGGTCAAAGGGATTAAATACAAGTCCAAGAATTTCTAAGGTTACAACGCCCAACAACGCCTGGTCACCTTCCTCACCTAAAATCACCGGCGTGTGAGCTTCACCTTGTGGAAAGACAACAAAAGCTTCCGACACCGCTTTTTCAACCGTTGTGCCATCAGCGAGAGTAAAGGATATTTTTCGTTTTGGCTTCAATTTAATTTCTTTCCACACCATTTTGGGCAGAAGGGAATAGATTGCTCCACTGTCCACAAGAAATCTCACATTTTTCTGTTTCCCTGAAGGTCCTTTCACCAGACCCTCGATATAAGTAATGCCCATGAGGGTTCCCTCCTTTTTTTAACTTCGCCACTAACATCGCGGCTCACCGGCGCGCGGCAGCGCGTCCTGGTGCAGCCGCTTGTTAGGCGTCATTTTCCACATAAACTTTGAGCCCACGACGCGCCAGTACACTGAGCAAATCTTCCCTCACCCGGACTACTCGTTGCACGGTGGACGTCACTTTCATTTGTAGCATGAATTTTTCTGGGTACAGGTCAAGTGACGTGTTCTCAGTAAAGACACAGTCTGGGTACATCGTCTTTAGCTCGTTGACCGCGCCCCAAATGGCTTGTGCGTCAACTTCGATATCGGAACCGTGGGTGAGGCGCCCACCAAAGAACCATCAGGATTCCTTCAATATCTTCTGGTGTGGTCGTTTGGGGCCTTGGCGCTACGTCCTGCGGAATCGGTTCTGCTATTGGCTTGGATTTTTGGGGGCAGACTATGCTCTTTTGCCACCTTGCGCGTGCTTCTTGCCAAAATGTGTAAGCTGGCTCTGAGCTAGGGACGGTGTCTCCAGTCTCTTTTCCTGTTCTGTGCGCCCAGTAGAACGCATCGACTGCCAGGGATCTGTCGCCCCTCTTAGACGCTGCATCCGCCACGTCAGAATGAACGATATAATACTGTGGATCTATCCGTGTGTCACGCGACTGAGCGTCCCTATAGAACCTTTGCATGTCAGAATACGATTGTTTTAGAGGAAAGCAGGCCCAACAAGCGTAGCAGTAATAAGGGCCGGGATGATTCGGCTCCGCTTTCATCACCTCTTTGAGAAGACGATCAACTGAGTCAAATACGTGATCCATTGAATGAGTATCCACCTCAGTCGTGAAGCTTGATCCTATGTTATATTTATTCCGCATCCCTCGTGTCCAAAGACGAGCAAGCTGATACCTCGCCTCCATATATTTCGGACACTGTGAGACTACTTGCTTAAGGAGATCTTCGGCCTCTCGCCATCGCTGTCCACCCTCGTCGGCGATCTGCATCGCTTCTTTCACACGGTTGACAAATGCCTCGGGACTAATGCAACATACTTCTTTTCTCTTAACGTCGCTTCTGTGATTCTGTATAGCGGCGTTCGGCACTGGAGATTTCTTGCGACTGAAAGGCCACATAGCCATATCTCCATCTCTCGTTATAAGATGACTAACAATAAATAGATTGATCCGCATAGAATGCGGAGCCTCGATTTCCTGTCCGTATAAGACACCGTCGGTTCTCCGGGAAAATACGCCATAATCCCTGCAATCTCAGTCACTTGCGGTTCATGTGGCCATTTATCACGGCATCTTATGCGGATCGGCATAATAACCCTCCTTGCTTGCCCCAAAGCCCGTCAACCGGACTGCGAACGCCAGCCAGCACGCCTTTAAGGGTCAGACTACCGAAAAACTTGAAATCTTTCCTTGCGAAGTTTCTTCGTTATACCCACCGCAGCGGGTTTTCTTAATCCCTGTCAATGTTACAGCCTTATCAATTAATTGATCCTCTTTCCTGGGGACGCGGAATTCATGGGGTCAATCCCTAATAAATTGGGCGATGTTCCGTTGATGTCCAACATCAAATCTTAGTGGCGTTGTGCGCCGTCTGCGGGTATGAGTTGTTATCTGAAAAACTTCCCATCAAAGCCGATGCCAAGCTCTGCAGAAACCTTATCCAGCTTTTTATCGAATGTCCATATTGGGACACTCGCTAAAATAGCTGATGCAAGCAGATGAACATCGATATAACCTAATCCCCTCCCCATCAGGTGGTTCTTCTCGATAAATTGTATAACTTCTTCATGTTCCGCCTCAATTGCCGAGGGAAGAGAGCGAAGCAGTGAAAGTATTTCAGACCTTTTATTGAGATTCCCGCAGGCAAGCTCGCCGATGATAAGTGGATGGCAAATAACATCTCCGTTATTCAATAACCTATTAAGGTCAACGTTACCCTCCTGCAAATGGAAAACCCAGACGGATGTATCGACAAGGAGCATGCTATTTCCCTGCCGTTCTCCTGCGGGGTATTGTTTTCAGTTTTTTTTCGGTCCCACCCAATTGGGCGAGTCTTTTACTACTTTCCCTTGCTATCAAGGCTTCCAATCCAAGATTGACGATGGTTGTTTTTTCCTTAATCCCTGTCAATTCTGTGGCCTTATCAATCAATCTATCCTCTATGTTTAACGTTGTCTTCATCGTTTTCACCTCCAACTTTATATCTGTCCCGCCATCAGCACAAGACACCAAGCCAAAACGGCGTTTAACTATCTTAACAATTATTGGTTATTATTTTCCCTCTGGTCGCAGTTGGTCAAGGACTAAAACCACAGGCGCATTTGAATCTTCTTTATGACTCTATGAAGGAATATCTTTTTCGGAAATGACCTTAAAGCCGTGTTGACGCAAGAGGGCGGTTGTAACACCACAACCGGCTATCAGACGTCTGCTATGCGTCCCGTCATAAACGGAATTCACACCGCATGACGGACTGTTTTCCTTGAAAATTATGAGTTCGGGTTGAACAAGACGGGCGAGTTTCAGAACTTCTCGTGCGCCACGTAGAAAGGCATCGGTTACATCAGTCCCATCGCACTGAATAACCCTCGCCTTGCCGGAAAGGACATCTTCGGCGGTTCCCCCAAAGACCTCGGCAGGGGGGCGCGGCGTGGGAAGTCCGCCCAATTGCTCAGGGCAGACGGGAATCACCTCACCGCGGGCGAAAGCCTGTTGAAGACTTTCCACCGCACAAGCCTCGCCGCGGTAATTGGCGCATAATCCAACCAGACAGGCGCTGACCAGTTTCATCTGATTTTTTGTTCCCGTCTTGTTTCGCGCTCGATATCCCGCGCCTTTATATCTTCGCGCCGGTCGATAATTTTCTTTCCGCGGGCAAGCGCAATCTCAACCTTGGCGATTCCCTTTTCGTTAAAATACATCTTCATGGGAATAATGGTAAAGCCCTTGCGGGTCACTGCGCCAATGAGCCTCTTGATTTCGCTCTGATGTAGAAGGAGTTTGCGTGGGCGCCGTTCAGGGAGGTTCCAACGGTTTCCCTGCACATAAGGGGCGATGTGCGCGTTTTGCAAGATGACCTCGCCATGCTCCACCGAGGCAAAGGAGTCGTTCAGATTTGCCATGCCACTGCGCAGAGATTTGACCTCCGTGCCTCTCAGGACAATCCCCGCCTCAAATCGCTCAAGTATGTGATAATCATGGCGGGCTTTACGGTTGTTGGCGACTATTTTCCCTTTTTCTGCCACACATCTCACCCCGTTCTAAAGGCGCACTTCTATACTCGCCGCCTGTCCCGCCTGAACCTTAACCGGTCCAGAGGACGCCTCGCCAACATCCTTCTTTGTGACATGGAGCTGGTAATCATCCTTCGGGGCAAGATTGAGGATGGCGAAAAATCCATCGGCGCTGGAGAGCCATGTTTCGGGCTGGCTATCCACCTTGACCCATGCATCCATGAGTGGTTGTCCGTCGGACTTGCGGAGCACCCTGCCAATGATGACGCCCGTCATGGGATGGGTCTTCCATGCCATTGCAGGCACAGGGACGGACTTCTGGTAAACAGTGCTTTTATAAAAGGGATATAGACCCCGCCTTTCCAGTCCACTCACCACTGAAAATGCCACATTGCCCTGTCCGCCAAACTGGCGGCACAGATTAACCTGCGCCTGAAATTCCTCACTGTCCATATTCTGCTGAGCCACCCAGGTAAAGCAATACACATGCCGCCCGGAGGCATTCTGAAAAAAGTCCTTTGCCAGTTCATCAAAATTCGGTTTGGGGTCTTTGATATCCCATGAAATCATGGGGCAGACGGCATCCACCACGCCCTTTTTGAGATAGGCGAAGGAGTCCTGGTAATAATCATGAAAGCCGCTTGCGAATCCCTCATATCCCGGATGGCGCGTCCTGTCATAAATCCCCCAGACGGCGCACGTGATTTTAACCTTCGGCTTGAGCGAGGCAATCTCGCCATAGACATCATTCAGGAACTGTGTAATCTGGTCGCGTTGCCAGTCCTCCCAGGAGAGTTTATCCGGATTTCCCTCACCGGCAAACCGGCTCTTGCTCACAGGGTCATGCGAATATTGGGGACCCGGATACCCGATTCGGTCAAAATGAACGCCATCGACATCATAACGTTTGACAATGTCCACCACGATTTTGCGCACATAGGCATTAACGTCTGGAATGCCGGGGCTGAAATAGTAATAATTATCATTTTCCGTTACATCGGGTTTCTGAATCTGCCCCGCATTATCATAACACACCCAGCCGGGGTTGGAATCGGGCTGACAGTAAAGATAGAAGGGATGCTCCGGGGTGGAATGGGGTGGCGGGTTTGTCCCCTGCCAGACGGTATAAGGGGTGATGCAGGCATAAAGTTCCAATCCGCGGGCGTGCGCCTCTTCAATGGCAAATTGCAATGGGTCAAAACCGGGGTCTTTGCCTCCTATAATTGGCGACCAGGGTTCATAAGGGCTTGGATACAGGACATCCCCCTGTCCGCGAATCTGGAAAAAAACGGCGTTGAAATTGTTCATTGTCAGGTTGTCTAAGGCGCGGAGGATATTCTGCTTGCAGATTGCCGGTTCATAATTTGCCCA
>JAPLSR010000414.1 GCA_026398545.1 Candidatus Sumerlaeota bacterium
GGGGGGTCCGGAAGCATCCTTTTTCTGGGGTGACGGTAACAGATACGATTCCCACAAAGGGGGTCCCCATACCCTCCCTGTTGCGTTTTCCGGGTCCTACCGGGGGGGCCGGGATAAGAATTACTTTCCCAGGGAGGTAGAAAGCATCATCGACTCGGCGCACGAGTTTCACTTCAGTGTGAGATCGCCACGGCGGGTTGACGATGCCGATGCTCCCAAGAGGTGACACCGGGAGCACCAGCCAGGATGTCGCTCAAGGGTCGGGGCGAGCGTTCATCTTGCCATGTCAAGATTTGATCAAGATTGATATGCCTCGATACGGGTGCACCATTGACCACTTTACACAGAAGCATGATCGGTCTATTGTCTGCCGTGGGCCGTCATGGAGATTGACCTTTCCTGGCATATAATCACAGGTTAAACCATTCAATTCTATCAATTCAAAAATATGAAAAATAGCCTAACGATAACAAGTGGATACAGCACCGGGCGCGGATTCGGGGAAAAGTGGCGAGAATAGCAAATAATTAGGCTGGCAAGTGCAAGTTATTACAGGTAATAATAAATATATAAATATATCTTGACAGGCTGAAATAAAGGGCTAAACTGTAATCAAGAAATGAGGAGAGCGACACAATCAAAAACGGAATTTAGAAACGCACCTTTAGCAATCACAGAGGAGGGGAAGGCCATGAAAAAATCAACAGGAAAATACGCGTACAGTCTGAAAACGGAGAGGGTGAAAGAGAAAGATTTCCCTTACGCCGGGGAGCAACTGACTTGCACATCCGAACTTGTGAATTTTGTTCATCGGTTGCAGGACTCTGACGTTGAAAAAATGCTCGTGATCTATCTTGATGCACAAAATAAACTTTGTGGCCTCTTTCCCACTACCAAGACGCTTGTGGAATGCGCGAAGCTCTTTGACATCCTTGTGCACGATCATTTGATTGTCGCCGGGGAACGGTTTTTCAGCTTCCGGGAAGAAGGGTTGATGTAAGGAACAACGACCGGCAATAATCCCAGCAAGCAGGAAAAAACGAGAGGGGGGAAGGATGAATTACCTGGTAAATATCAGCACTGATCCAAAAGCGGAAATAGGCCACGCCTGGGCACCCATCACGGCGGGAACCCATCAGGAAGCCGCCATAGAAGCATTGAAGCAGGGAATAGGGATTTACGCGCCTTTGGGTTGCGTATGGGCACGGGTACACGGGGAAGGTGATCCGAAACATCCAAACGGGAATCCGGCGTTAATCCATACCTTTGAATTGAAAATAAATTAGGAGGGGCCACCATGACCACAGAGGAGAGAAAACAAATCGCCGGGGAAATCCTCCGGCAGTTGGGCGGGCGGAAATTCGTCGCCATGACCGGGGCGCGAAATCTGATGTTCGGAAACGGGGCTTGACACGCGCCTTTGATTCCCTTCCCTGCTCTGGAGTGATCCAGGGCTGGCTAAGCGGATCAAGGGAACGGGAAAAACAAGATCATCAACGAATCATGCAGCGCCGTCAGCGATCACGTAGCACAAGGAGAACACCATGCCAAACAATACAATTACCGCCGCCGCCAGGATATCCGAAACCGTTTGGGTACAGCTCAAGATCATGGCTCGCAAGGAAAACCGGACGATGAATGATCTGATAGGCCAGGCATTGACAGAATGGCTGAGGTTAAGGCAGGCGAAGGATAATGATCAGCAAACAGAGAAGGGAAAAAAGGAACTGGAGGAGCAGGCCGAAATCGAGCGGATGAAATTGATGCGGAAAAAGGGGCGACCGGTTTTGGATGATAAGAATAAAAAATGGCTCCGTGACAAGGCTGGGCGGATGTATCGGAATAGGTTCTGGGTGCCGAAGGAAAAGGCATCTGGAAAGTAAGAGGGGGGGGGAGGGGGAAGTCAGGCAAGCGGCGGATCGTTCAACCTGGGGCAACGTCGTGAGGCAGGGCGACGAGGTGCGATGTTACCCGTGGCGGGGCGATCCATGCAGGGGATGATGTCCGGCAATATGCGAACAGTCCAGAGTCATCACGGCGACCAGGCGAACAGGCACCGGCGCATTCAAGAACCCCTGGGAGAAATCCGCGGGGGTTTTTTGGGGGCAGCAAAAGGGAAAGTGGGGAGAGAGTGGGGAGAGAATGGCAATAAGCAGAAAAAGGAAAGGGCTTCCCGGGTTTTTCAATAATCCGCAAGCCCTTGACTTTATTTTGGTGCCGGAGGTCGGAATCGAACCGACATGTCCTTGCGAACGGGGGATTTTGAGTCCCCTGCGTCTACCAGTTTCACCACTCCGGCATGGCGCTGATTATTAAAAGGGGGGCATCCAAAAGTCAAGAAAAATGTATTGAC
>JAPLSR010000283.1 GCA_026398545.1 Candidatus Sumerlaeota bacterium
GTGTGTGAAGGCGGTCAGCGTCTCCTCGGAAAGATGCTCGGGCGTTTCGTCATACGGAACAATCTCTGCCGGGAAGGGCTCGCTATCTCTCAAATGACTCAGGAGCCTGCGGGGCAGTAAGGCGCGACGTCTGCCGGAGAGATATTTCAGGAGGGCGGCATGTTCCTCTTGCGGCGGCATTATCTCCCCTGAGGAAAGATAGACCAGCATGGGGGGATAGGCGATTTTACACTCGTCACAATATGAAATAATGTCCGCCAGACTTTCATCCATGAAGATGTTGAGATTATTTTTTGCGGCATTAGTGAACCGGGCAAAGGGGAAGGGATGGACAAGGGTTGTGGCTCCGCTCTCCGCAATATATTTTGCGGCGTAATTCCGCTCCATCACAATGACCAGCGCAGGGGCGCGCCGGATATTGCGCAACGGTAAATCCCTCAAGATGCCGACCACGCGTGTGAGTTTTTTAAACATGTCCTCAATATCATAAACCGTCTCATAAATATCATTATAAAGCCCCTGACACTTGACATTATAATTCCAGATGGCAAAACCTGATAGATTTCCCCCATTTTCAAGGGCGAACGCCAGCGCCATTAGCTGATTCACAATTGCATCGGCAATGTTCGCCCTGTCAGAGGAACCCTGCCCCAGTCCCCAGCTGTTGCCCGTTGTCCAGAGCCAGTAAGGCTTGCGGTATTTTCCAGAGAGATAACCCAGTTGCCGCAGGAGGAGTATCAACATGACCACATCATCCTCCTTGATGGACGTTTTCTGGTCTCCATCGCGGGGATAGACGTCAAAGGTGGGATGAAAATATTCAGGGGTCTCGGCAAAAAGTCCAATCACACTGGGGAGGAGATTTTCTTCGCGGGCATGGAATCCGCAAAAGGACATTGTGGATGGGATATCCGGACAGACCTCATGCCAGATGCGGGCGCTCCATGCGGCATAATCCACGACATAATATGACTGGAAATCACCGAGCAGGCATTTTCCCTCATCACCGCCGTTCAACGCCTGTGCAAAGGTCAGACCTGTTCTCTCCCTGAAGACCTGCTCAGCCCACGGGGAATAATTCGCCCCGAAAGGCTCGTCCGCCAGATTGACAAGGAGGATGATGGGGCGGTATTCCCTGATAAATGTCTCAGCCACCCACTCGTAATATCTCCTGATATCCTTCTGATACTGCGGGGAGTATGAGCAGGCGGAGACGCCGCCATAATCCACCACTGTGCCGTCAAGGTGGCGACGCAGGGATTCGGGATGCGCGGCGTTCCAGCGCTCGCCCATCTGGATTTGATAACCGATTGGGAAAACAACATGGACATGATGCCTGAGGCAGTAATCGAGGAGCCTGCGCTGTGCGGCAAGAATCTGGATGGCGTCGTCGTGGCGTGGGTCTGACTTGTCCGTGAATGCCTCATAAACGGCATACGAAAGACCGGGCTCTATCTTCCGGGCATCCGCCTCACCGGGGTTATTGTGTCCAATCCAGATAAAGTTAGCGCCAAGTTTTAACTGCCTCTCCACATGGTGCGCCATCGCCGGCTCATCCATCTCAGGATAGGCGTCCATCGCCCAGCCGGTATAAAATATATGTTTATTGCTCATTATACTTCCATTTACTTAGAATAGATTTTGTCCAAGAAATTGTGCTGGAATTCACGCGCGGCATCCTTCAGGAGTTTTTCAGGGTCGGCATTCTTGTCGGTAAGGACCTTCTGCACCGCCGGACCAAGATATTCACTATAAAGTTGCTGGCAGTAATACGGCGGTTCGGGATGGACATATCTGGTAGCCTCCCGCATCATCTCCTTCTGGCTGGGGACGGTGCGGTATTTGTCAATAATAGCATCCACTTTGTCCTGGTATTCACCATGGAAGACCGGCAGAACGCCATGCCCGACAATCCGCCCCTGTTCCTTCTGGATTTTGCATTTGAGCTCAATCGCCTCCAGCTCATAATCAAATGTGATTGCCTTGAACGCCCACTCCTGCCCCTCCTTTGAGATGGTGGGGTTGATAATGCTGAATGCGCCGCCCATCTGATTGGCGCGTCCGGCGGGTCCGGCGGGCATGAGGGCAATCCCAATTTTTTCTACCGGCATCTTGTATTTATCAATCAGATGCTCCAGATATTCGGGCACGAAAAAAGCCATGGCGATGCGGTCTGAGGCGAAATATTCAAAAAGGTCGTCATTATTGCTGAGGATGTCATCCTGGAGGATATCATGTTTCCAGTGGAGGTCCTTCACAAACTGGAGGGCGCGTGTTGCCTCAGGGGAATCAAAAATGGCGGTCCATTTGCCATCCTTTTTCACCTCAAAATCGCCGCCGGACTGCCACACCCAGTTCAGGAAATGCCATCCAGCGCCGCCCTTTTCACCAAGGATGCCGAAACCGGCACGCCCCTTTTTCCGGTCGGTGAGTTTCTTCCCGATTGCAACAAGCTCATCCCATGTGTCCGGCGGTTTTGTGATGCCCGCCTCCTTGAAGATATCCTTATTGTAAAAGAGGGTCATCACATAACAGCCGCCGGCGCCGCCCACGGGCAACCCGTAAATGCGCCCGTTATGCGTGATAGCCTTCAGGATGGTTTCATTCACAAACTTGAATTTATCCCATGACCTGACCATGTCCGTGATGTCGGCGGCGAGTCCCTTTTCAATGACGACTGTCGCCTCCGTGGCATACACGCCGATGACGTCTGTGCAGTTGCCGCCGCTCATGCGCACCATGAAGGTTTCCGGGGAGAACTGCCATGTGTCGAAATAAAGGCTGGCGCCCGGGTATTTCCTCATGAAGAGCTCATTATATCTTCTCTGTTCTTCGAGACGATTCTCCTCATGCTCGCGAGCTCCATTATTCATGGTGATGACAATATTTTTTTTCCGTGCAGAGGACTTCTCCGGTGCATTCGTCCTACCACCGCCGCAGCCGGTTATGAATAGCGAAAATGCAATGGCAAGAGCGCAAACAAAAATCCCGATGCGCAAGAATCTTCCACCCCTCCCCATTTTCTCACTTTGCGCCATATAATTCCCATTTCTCCTCGAATAATCTGTCCATATTACAAAACAATGCAAGTATCATCCGATGCATCCTGAATCAACAAAATTTACAAAACATAGAATCTACCCATCCTGCCCATCCTGTTCATCATTGTTAAATTCTTATTAACATGGATAGACAGGATATATAGGATAATATGCCCATCTTGTTCATCCTGCCCATCATGTTCATCCTTGTTAAATTCTTATATCCACGAATTCGTCCTTGACTTATTCATTATCATAAGTTTAAAAGAAATTTAAGTTTTGACTGGACATGAAAATCTGGCTATGACATCCGGACATTTCTGGAGTTGATGGAGCATAAAGACATTTAAGTCGTTTATTTAAAAATAGTTATGTGAAAAAATGGGATTTTCAGGCAAAGAAGCAGCGGTTTGGGCGTTTAACTCCGCGCAAAAGAACGTCCGCCGTCCATGGCGGGTTATAAAGGCATACTAAATTAAGGAGATGATAGCAAATGAATCAAATTACAGATGAGGTCATTAATGATACTTATTATAAAGAATTAATTATTGATATTGACCAAAAATTAAATATCCGAGATGAATCAATACTTAAAAATCTATTTGCAAATTTTCCAGAAGACGAATTTACCTGCGATATCTCGGAAGACAGCTTAACAGTTTTTCTTAATAGCGTAGATTTAGAATTTCTTAAAAACACAATAAGTGTTATCAAATCAGATCATTCGGCTAACGGGATGTCAAATATACTGGATTCAATTGTTACAAATATAGAATCAATTAAAAGTTATGGTTTAAAAGGCAGTAAAAGAATTTATATCGGTTATAATAAGGAACGCAAAGTAAAAAATAGGAAAGTAAAAGAAATTAATAGGAATAAATATTACTATGCAACTGATCATAATTTTTCTACTGTCAACAACAACATCCCTATTGATTTTGAAAATAAAATTATTTGCGGGGATAGTCTTGATGTATTGAAGAAGTTGCCAGACAATTGTATCGATTTGGTTTTTACTTCACCGCCATATAATTTTGGTTTAGAATACGAGTCTAATGAAGACGCCCATCATTGGGAAAAGTATTTCGATCAATTATTTAGAATATTCGATGAATGTATTCGAGTTTTAAAATTTGGGGGTAGGATTATAGTAAATACTCAACCACTATTTTCAGATTACATTCCGAGCCACCATATGATTAGCAATTATTTTATGTCCAAAAAATTGATTTGGAAAGGCGAAATACTTTGGGAAAAAAATAACTATAATTGCAAGTATACAGCATGGGGAAGCTGGAAAAGCCCGAGCAACCCATATTTGAAATATACATGGGAATTTATAGAAATATTTGCAAAGGGCACATTGAAAAAAGAAGGCGATAGGCATAATGCTGATATTTCTGCTGATGAATTTAAAAAATGGGTTGTTAGCAAATGGTCTATTGCGCCAGAAAGGAACATGAAAGATTATAAACACCCTTCTATGTTTCCCGAAGAATTAGCAACAAGAGTATTGAAGTTGTTTAGTTTTCAGAATGATGTTATATTAGACCCATTTAATGGAGTGGGAACAACAACATTTGTCGCAAAAATAACAGGTCGCAAATATGTTGGAATTGATATTTCCAAAGAGTATTGCAAAAAAGCAGAAATCCGTTTAAGTTCAACTCTATTTTAGGAGAAAGCAATGCCGTATAGTGTAGATGAAATCGTGAAAGCATATGAAATACTTGTGAAAGGTATCGAGGCTGAAGCTAACGATAATGATGAAAGAGCATATGGTGGAATTATACGTGCAGGGAAAGGTAAACTTGTTGAAAGTATAGCAAAACATATGGTTGAAATAGCTTGGGATAAACTTAAGGGTAAGCCAGAAAGATTATCGTTTGATAAACAAACGTTTAAAGTTCCAATCAATAAGCCGTATATCAACAAAATTAAATATAAGGAAGTTCGTGACTATATTCTTTCTAACATTGATGATTATTATTATGGGTTAAAAACCGATGTGCTCGTTTCAATTGACGGCAAGGTAGCAATGGGTATTGAATGCAAGGCTTACACAGAAAATGCGATGATGAAACGTATTATGGTTGATTTTACGTTTTTAAAAACTGTCGTTCCTGAAATATGCTGCATTCTCATTCAAGTGGAAAGCCAATTGACTGGCGATTATAGCAGCCCGAGCAAGGCGATTATTTTCGGCAGTCATTCTTCACATACGATTATGTCATATTTTGATGTTGATTTGAACATTATCACATTGCTTGAAGGCGAAAGAAAAGTCGATGAACCAATTCATAAGTCAGGCCATTACAAAGTTTTGAAAAAGGACGTGCTTGAGTTGGGCATAAATATAATGTGTGATTTATTAAAAAAGTATGTGGACCCGCCTCCGCCATCCTTGGCTTCGGCAGGGATATCGAAGAGTCAGACACCTATAAAAAAATATAAAATTTCATGATGCCATATTATCCTGTTTGTTAAAATTTCTCCCCATTTTTCATGACGTCTATGATTCACCACAGAGCCACAGAGTTCACAGAGAATAAAATCTTTGTGTCTGATGTCTGACCCAAATTGTATTGACTTTTGCCCCACGGAGATTTAGTGACTCTCTACCATATTTGCGGGAGAATCCATTCTATTGCCGGGCGTCCTTCAGGTGAAAAAAGAGGGGCTTTTCAGCCGTATCCTGAAGTTTTATCAAACCAGACTATCCGGCATTTCATTTCTCACGCCCGCAGTTATCCTCTTCGCCACATTCGCATGGTTGCCCATCCTCTGGAGCGTCGTCATTTCGTTTCAACACTTCAGCATCAATCCAAATGAGAAAAGCACCTGGGCGGGGTTTCAGAATTACAAAGACCTGTTTGAAGACCCCACTTTCATGACCGCCTGGGGCAACGTCCTTTTATTTGTCGGACTTGCCCTCGTCATCGGTTATTTCATACCGGTTATCTTAGCCATTCTCATCAACGAAATCCGCCATGCCAAGGGGGTTTTGCGTCTGGGATATTACCTCCCCGCCATTCTGCCCGTGGTGGTTATTTCGCTCATCTGGAAATTCCTTTATCATCCCGGCGAGGGCGGGATGTTCAACACCTTATTGCGTCCCTTCGGCATCGGACCTGTGAAATGGTTCTTCACAGACCATATGGCGATTTTTTCCATCGTTATCATGGCAACGTGGCGCGGGGCTGGAGCCACAATGATTATCTACCTTGCCGCCCTGCAGGGGATACCGCCGGAGCTCTATGAGGCGGCGGAGATTGACGGCGCCAGCATCGGACGCCGCCTCTGGCATATCACCCTCCCCCACATCCTCCCCATCATGAGCATCCTTTTAATATTGCAAGTTATAGGCACATTCAAGGTCTTCGCCGAGCCTTTTATCATGACAAGGGGCAAGACCATGACCATCATGAGCTTCATATATGAAAAGGCATTTCATTCGCTGAATATGGGCGTGGCAACGGCAATGAGCATGATGCTTTTTGTGACGCTGGTTCTGCTCTCATTTGCCTATTTTTACCTGCAGAGGAAGGTCTTATCACGCTTCTAAGAATTTTTAAAATATGAGATTCACCACAGAGCCACAGAGGACACAGAGGATAATGAAATAAAGAATGGCAAACAAGGAAGCCACAGAAGGACGTTCACTCCTGTCCAATTCAGACCTGAAACACCCGTGGGTCAGGTTTATTTACTGGATAGTATTTGTGTCTCTTGTTCTGGGCGTGTTGACCGCATTCCTCCCTCTACTCTGGGGCGTAATGAATGCCCTGAAGTCGCCCAGGGACATCTTTGCCTTTCCTCCCCGCATCCTGCCCCAGCCGGTCTCCAATCCCCTGAAGTGGGAATGGGGAAATTACGCCACGGCATGGCGAAGGGTCAATTTCCCAAAATATTTTCTCAACACGATAATTCTGGCGTTGGGGGTGTGGTTTTTCAACATTTTCCCCAGCGCGCTGGCGGGCTATGCCATCTCCAAATTCCGCTCACGCCTCTCACGCGCCATGGCGTTTCTCTTCTTCATGACGCTGATGGTGCCATTTGAGGCAATTATGATACCCCTTTACCTCACGGTGAAGGATTTGCCATTTCTGGGGATTAATCTCTTACAGGACAGATGGGGCGGTGGAATGATGGCAGTCATACTGCCCGCCGGCGCCAACGCCTTCAACATCTTTGTGTTCAAGGGATTCTTTGATGACATCCCCAGGGATTTGATGGAAGCCGCCCGGATTGACGGCGCCGGAGAATGGCAAATCTTTCTGGTCATTGTGGTGCCCCTCTCGCGCTCCATCATCGCCGTCTTATCCATATTTTCCATCATGGGGACATGGAACGACTTCTTCTGGCCAATGATTGTGATACACAATGAGAAGTTTCACCCTATCATGCTGAAGCTGTACAACTTTTCCCTCTCCCCCGTGAGCGAGAGCGTTGTCCTTGCCTCCCTGATTCTTGCCACCATACCGCCCATTATCCTGTTTCTTATCTTCCAGCGCCAGATAATGCGGGGCATCGCCCTCTCCGGACTTAAATATTAAGAGCCCCTAAAATAATAACATTTTTTCCTTCTTCAGCGGCGGGCAAAAAGGGTAAGATAATCACTCCCTATCAGGCGATTGCCGTGGGGAAAGGATTTTACAGGCTTAAATTCCCTGTGGAATCTCTCAGAGGCGAGCATCTGGCGTCCCGTCTCCGTCCAGGTGGTAAACTCACCCCCCTCCTCCATGGGGCGCATGGTATAAAGGAGGATATAATCCGGACGGCGTTCAAGGACATAATTCACATCATGCTTGAAATGGAGTCTCCCCTTCTGGCGGGCGATATGGGCATCCACAATCCCAACCATATCAAGAAATCTCAGACCGGAATAATATGGAATGATGCCTGCCTCTTCACCGGCAAGCAGGGAGTCGGGCGGAACTGTGTCACGCAGCAAGAGACCAATATTTATGTGAGTGGTGATAAGGGTGTGCGTGCGGACGGAATAGACAATGGGTCGTGTGGCGCGGCGCTCCTGGACAAGGCTCAGGAGTATCAGCACTGCACATAAAAGCCCCACAGCATCCCTCAGGCGGTAATGCGTGTCTCGCCCCTGCAACCAATCCATCGTCTCAAGCAGTCCCTCCTGCCAGAGGAAAAAAAGTATGGGTAGAACCGGCACAAAAAAGCGCCCCAGAGGCATCCAATCCCCCCCGCAGACAATGATGAAAAAGAGTTGTGCAAGTAGAAGGAGGATGGCGGTTGCGCGTTCTATATTCCATCTCCCAACCGCTAAAATCGGGAAAAAGGGCGCAAGCAGGAGAAGATAAGGCTGTCGCCATAAAAAAATCTCCGCATACCGCACACCCGCCTTCACCTGCATCACCAGACTGCCCGTAACCTTGGCATAAAAGGTGTTTGGTAACAGGGCACCAAAATATGTTACCCGCCAGAGATTATAAAGCCCAAAAGGAAGAAGGAACAGGGCAAACCACAGGAGGATGCGGGACGCCGGTATCTTGCCTTTCAATCCGGCAAATATTAAATATGCGCCCAGAACGATGAAATACAAAACCCCCTCATGGCGGTTCAATGCCGCACCGAGCAAGAATATCGCCGACCAGTTAAACTCGCGTCCGCCCTTGCGCATCCCGCGGCAGAAAAACACCCATGCCCCCGTCAAAAAAAACGTCGTTACCGCTATCTCCATCCCGCTCACCGCCCAGAGGGCGATATCTCCAGAGAGCGCAAGGAGTAACAGAACGAGAAAATGCCGTCGTTTCACATCCGGATAATACTCGGAGATAAAGGAATATAAAAGGAGGATAGTCCCCAGGACGGCAAAGAAACCATACATCTTTGCCACCCCGAGGAGCCCGATTTCTAAGATGGCTGCCGGAATAAGCATCAGGAGGAAAAGAAAATTGGAATACCCCTCAAGCCTCTCCCCTTCATTGAAAACAAATCCCTTGCCGTTTATGACATTTTCCGCATAATGAAATGTGATAAATGGGTCATCATGTGTCCAGCCGCCATAATAGAGCATGTGAATTCCGACAAGCATTAAAAACAGGCAGAGCAGGATGTAACGTGGGGTCATCTCTTCGGATTTCTGTTCCTATATCAGAGTTTGGGAGTCATTAGAATATGGTCTTTCAGCCGGGAATAATCTCATGCCCCATCTTTGGGAAAGACACTTATGATTTTTCCCTTCCGCAGGGATTTCCCTGCCTTCCTCTTCTCATCGAACGACTTAAGGATGGAGAAAAAGGCAAGAGCGGCGAAAAAACCGCTCAGTATGATGGCAGTATATCCACGGTAATGCGGGAAAAAGGATTTGCGGGCGAGCCACATAAGAACCACAAACACCGCAAAGATTCCCACCAGCATGGGAATCAGTTTCGCAGGGGTGTGAATAAGAGGTTCGGGAATCTCCGCAAGGAGACGCATCCCCTTCTCCAGTGGCTGTTCCTTATCGAGGAGGATGCGGCAGGGATAGGGGCAGCCGCCGCATGACTCATCACAGTGATATCTTGCCCGTTCCTCATCCACACACGCAAGATAACACCTATCCTGGGTACCGATTATAGTAACTTCCTTCTGCATCGCATTTCCTCTTATATGAAGTTTACAATTTACTACTTTAAGATTGTTTTACTGCGCAGGATTTCCCATGCAAGTGAAAAATTGAAATTTAATCGGTGAAGACAAATGATATTAATCATGAGGTTACTTTATAAATTGCGGGTCGATAATGTGGTTCAGGGACAGGCTTACAAGAAGCACGGGCTGTTTCGAGCCACGCCTCCTTAGCAAGAAGCACTTCACGAAAAGCCTCTTCAGGTGTCGCTCCAAAAGCCGAACAAAACCTGAGGTCGGGAATATCGGCTATATACCCACCATCCTCTTCACTGTAAAAGACGTTGATATGATAATCTTTCACGACTTATTTTCCTCCATTTCCAGTCGGTAGTATTCTACAAGAGTAAGGAACTGATTAATTTGATATGGTTTTGCCTGACCTCTATAATTTTGTAAATTGAGAATCTCCGGGATATCAGGATGTTCATAAATGTGATGGCTTCCTCGAACCCGCGAAAGATGAAAACCAAATGACTCCACAACCAATATCAATTCATTAAACTGAACATTTTTAGACCCGGATAAAATTTTTTTCAGGATCTTTTTTTTATCCATGTTCAGATATTTATTATTCCCTATCTCAGCATTCACTGTCCAGTATTATCATAGTACTTACAATCAAATCTTGAATGACTTTAAATTCATAATAAATATCCGAATTAAAAATGATGCAAGTGAAAAATTGAAAAAAGACTTGCCAAGACCTCTTCACGGCTCATAGAAAGTAAGAACTATTTCATTCATAAAGAAAATACAAAAAAAGGGAGTTAACAGTTTATGACTGATAAGAGCGGCGCTGAAATCATAGTGGATGCCCTGGAACAGGAAGGGGTCAATGTCATGTTCGGCTATCCGGGGGGTGCAGTACTCGACCTTTGTGATGCCCTCGCCCGGTCCAAAAAAATCAAATTCATCCTGGTGAGGCATGAGCAAGGCGCAGCACATGCGGCGGATGGCTATGCCCGAAGCACCGGCAAGGTCGGCGTCTGCCTCGCCACCTCAGGTCCCGGCGCCACCAATCTTGTCACCGGCATTGCCACGGCATACATGGACTCCATCCCCATTGTGGCGTTGACCGGACAGGTGCCCACCAACATGATAGGCAATGACGCCTTCCAGGAGGCGGACACCGTCGGCATCACTCGCCCCATCACAAAGCACAACTATCTGGTCGAGGATGTTGAGACCCTTCCACGCATCATGAAAGAGGCTTTTTTCATTGCCCGCACCGGACGCCCCGGTCCCGTTGTTGTCGACCTCCCCAAGGATGTGCAGAAGGCAATCCTGAAAAATTATGCATATCCTGAAAAGGTGGATATCCGGGGTTACAAACCTGTTAATGAGGGACATCCAAATCAGGTTGAAAAGGCGGCGAGGGCGATTGAGAAATCAAAAAAGCCCCTTCTTTACTGCGGCGGTGGCGTCATTTCCTCCAATTCCCATGAGGAGGTCCGAGAACTTGTTGAAAAGTGCGAAATCCCCGTTACCATGACGCTTCTGGGTCTCGGCAGCTTCCCGGGCGACCATCCCCTTGCCCTGAACATGCTGGGTATGCACGGCACGCAATACGCCAATTACGCTGTGGCGGAAACTGACCTTATCATCGCCGTCGGGGCGCGCTTTGACGACCGGGTGACCGGCAAGCTGGATGAATTCGCCCCCAATGCCCATGGGCATATCATCCATATCGATATTGATTCCAGTTCCATCTCAAAAAACATCCCGGTCTCCATCCCAATCGTGGGAAACTGCAAAACAGTCCTGAGGCAGCTCCTCAAGGAGGTCAAACCTGTAAAGCATCCAGAATGGCTCGCGCAGGTCAGAGAATGGAAGGAGAAATATCCACTGCGTTACAAAAACGATGATAGCCTCCTGCGACCTCAATTCGTCGTGGAGCAGATTTACAAGGTCACAAAAGGAGACGCCATAATTGTGACAGAGGTGGGGCAGAATCAGATGTGGGCTTCACACTATTTCAAGTATACCAAACCGCGCACCTTTCTGTCCTCAGGAGGGCTCGGCACCATGGGATATGGATTCCCTGCCGCCATCGGCGCACAGCTCGGCAACCCGGATAAGCTCGTCATTGACATTGCAGGCGATGGCAGTATCCAGATGAACATCCAGGAGCTTGCCACAGCGGTCATCAACAATTTGCCCGTCAAGATTATTATCCTGAACAATGCCTACCTTGGCATGGTGCGACAGTGGCAGGAACTCTTTTATAACCGCTTATACGCCTTTACGGACCTGGCGCGGAACATCGGCGCCCAGCACTGCTCTGGGGATTTTTGCAAAAACCGCGAACTTTACATCCCCGACTTTGTCAAACTGGCAGAGGCATATAACGCCCTGGGCATCCGCGTGACATCAAAGGAAGAGGTCGTCCCCGCCCTCGAAAAGGCGTTTTCAACACCCAGAACGGTTATTGTGGAATGCATTGTCGAGCGGGAGGAGAATGTCTTCCCCATGATTCCAAGCGGCGCAAGCGTCAAACAAATGATGGGAGGAATGGCGTAATATGCAACATATCATAAGTGCCCTGGTGGAAAATCATTTCGGCGTCCTTGCCCGCATCAGCGGTCTCTTTTCCGCCCGCGGGTTCAATATCGACAGCCTCGCCGTCGGCGAAACCCATGACCCTACTATCAGCCGCATGACCATTGTCGCCACCGGCGAGGACCGCATCATCGAACAGGTCGGCAAGCAGCTGAACAAATTGATAGATGTCATCAAGGTGACCGACATGACAGAAGAGGACCACGTGGAGCGCGAGCTCCTGCTTTTGAAGGTGAGCCACTCCACAAAAACCCGCTCAGAAATCATCCAGCTAGTGGAGATTTTCAAGGCGCGCATCATTGACTACAGCCCCAAGACCCTGACCATTGAGGTGGTTGGGACATCTGATAAGATTCTCTCATTCATTGACATCATGCGCCCCTTCGGCATCAAGGAACTGGCGCGCACAGGCAGAATTGCCCTGCAACGAGGATAATTCATTGTCAATTGTCAATTATCAATTGTTAATTTAACATATAAGGAGATACGGATATGGTTAAAGTTTATTACGACAAGGATGCCGACCTGGGCATGTTGAAGGGCAAGACCGTCGCCATCATTGGCTACGGTAGCCAGGGGCACGCTCAGGCGCAGAACCTCCGCGATAGCGGGGTGAAGGTTATCATCGCCGAACTCGAAGGCACGGATAATTACAAACTTGCTCTGGAGCATGGTTTCAAGCCCGTAAGCACGGCGGAGGCGGCAAAAAATGCCGACATCATTCAAATGCTCGTCCCGGATGACGTCCAGGCAAAGATTTATCATGCCGACATCAAACAGCAAATGAAGAAGGGCAAGGCGCTCGTCTTTTCACACGGATTCAATATCCATTTCGGCTGCATTGAACCCCCGAAGGATGTGGATGTCTTCATGGTTGCGCCAAAGGGACCGGGGCATCTCGTGAGGAGTGTCTTTGTTGAGGGGGGCGGTGTTCCCTGCCTTATCGCCATTCATCAGAACGCCTCCAAAAAGGCAAAAAAGATGGCGCTGGCATATGCAAAGGGCATTGGCGGCACACGCGCAGGCGTCCTTGAGACGACCTTCGCAGAGGAAACGGAGACCGACCTCTTCGGCGAGCAGACGGTCCTCTGCGGCGGCGTCACGCGCCTTGTCATGGCGGGCTTTGAAACGCTCGTCGAGGCGGGGTATCAGCCAGAGATTGCCTATTTTGAGTGCCTGCATGAATTGAAGCTCATCACCGACCTCATGTATCAGGGCGGCATTGCCTGGATGCGCTATTCCATCAGCGACACGGCAGAATACGGCGACCTGACGCGCGGCGACCGCATCATCTCGGATAAGACAAAAAAGGAGATGAGGAAGATTTTAAAAGAGATTCAGTCGGGAGAATTTGCGGGCGAGTGGCTGCTCGAGAACATTGCCGGGCGTCCGAAATTCAAGGCGCTCCGCAAGAAGGGACTTGAGCATCCCATTGAAAAAGTCGGCGCCCACCTCCGCTCCATGATGCCCTGGCTGAAAAAGAAATAATCTTTAACAGATATTCGCAACAACATATCGGCAGAGATATAACCCTCTGCCGATTTTTTTATAAAAAAGACTTGATTTTGTATATATAAACGATAATAATTTTTGTAATTATTCATTACCATAATATAAAATTTCAATTATCTATTAGAAAAGGAGGAGAATAAAAATGGATGAGACCATAATAATGATAGCATTTGGCATTATAATATTTCTTTTAGGGCTTATATTAGGACTCCTATCATTTTTATTAACAAAAGTACTACAATCAATAAAAGAAAATACAAAACAAGTTTCCAGCAATTATGATAAATTAATGCAATTTCTTCAAGAACAGTCGAATATCCGTACAAGTGGGTTTAATAAAATTGGACTTAATATCGAGGAGAACACAAAACAATCCGTCAGCAATCATAATAAATTAATGCAAATTCTTCAAGAACAAGCAAATATCTGCACTGATGGGTTCAATAAGATTGAACGTAATATAGAAGAGAACACAAAACAATCTGACAAAAATCGTGAAAAAATAATTAATATAATACAAGAACAAACTAATATTTGCATAGATAGTTTAAATAAAATGGATGAAACTCTCAAGAAAGAAATACTTGAGTAATATTTGATATGTCTATCATTGAGTCATATATTGAATATTTGAGAAATGTAAGCCGCAGGATTATAATCAAAGCCGGATTCGAGAACGTCCTGCCACCCGAAAAAAGAAACAAGATAAATTTCTATAAGGATGCTATTATATATATTAATAAATTATTAACTGGGAAAGCTGTTCATATTAATAGTCAAGATATGGATTCGTTTCGTTATTTCAATAATGCAAATTATTATCTTCAAACCAATCAAGACCAGAGGCTATTTTTGGGTATTGGATTGATAAATGGAAAAGTGGGACAACGTGGTAAAAATGTCTGTGCCCCTCTATTCTATGCTCAGATGGATATTGAACAGGAAAATGAATTAAATACTACTAAAGATCTAAACCAATTTATTTTAAAAATGAATATGGATACATTACAACTCAATCATGATTTGCTGGCACAGATTCTGGATATTGATATAGATGAAGAAGATGATTTTTGTTTATCTGACGCACAGAAATTTAAAGCTGTTCAAGAACTTGAGGACAAATATATTAACAGGAATAATATAAATATTCTGAATAAAGATTTAATATTAGCATATAATGATTTTAGAGAACAAGTTGGAGAATTTAAAAAAATTGATAAGTCCACAAGTAATTTTAACTATGAAAACAGATTAACAAATCTTAAAAACGATTTGTTCAATAAATCATTATTTTACCAGCATTATTTTTTCTTTAAAAATAAAATTCCCAATGAACTCTCGACTTATGAGGCTTTAAACAATCTTTTGAGACAAAAACCTCTAAAGAATCCACTCTTAGATAAACTTCTTAATTCTATTATCAATTGGGAAGCCTGCCGTTTTGATGTGATAAACGAACCAACGGTGAAACAGGTTAATGATGTTATAGAAAAATATATTCCTCAAACACTTTCGGAGAGTCAGAAGGAAAGTATTATCAAAGCTTGGACAAATGAAATAACATATATCCAGGGACCTCCAGGCACTGGCAAATCTTATACTATCACTGCCATTTTACTCACTGCAATTTTTTTGAACAAAAAAGTATTGCTTGTTTCCCATAAGAAAGCCGCTCTGGATGTTGTTAAGGAAATGGCGGACCGTTATCTGGGCTCGGAATCGATTCTTTATGTTGGAGCAAAAGATAAAAATTCAACAAAAGATCATATACAGGAATTATTGAATTTTACTCATAATCCTAATATATCAGTTCAATATGGAAATATCCGTAAGGTTGTCATCGATCATCAATCTGAATTGGAAAATCTGACATCTAACGGACAAGTATTTAAAAATGAAATTTATAAATGCTTGAACAGGAATGGTGAATATTACAAAAATCACAAAAAATTTCTCAACTATCGAGATAGATTCAAAAATATATATTCAATACAAAACTTGACAAATTATGATTTCAAAGAACACCTAGAGAATGAATGTAGATATATTTCAGCCATAGAAAAATATGCGGGATTATTCGGAAGACAAGCAATATCGCCTGTTAATAAAATTTTTCGCAACAAGTTTATCCGTCATTTCACCGACAGATTCTATGCCGAACGAAATCTAATATCACAAAGTCCAGAATATGCTAGAGATATTTATGAAATTAATTGTCTTTATTCTCAAAGTGAACAATCTCGAAATAATATTAACAGCGAGAGATTACGAATTTTAAAAGCAAATTATGCTGAATTTGAAAAGGAACGGTTGCAAAAATTAAAAATATTTCTTCCCGAATATATGCATTACTACCGCATTTCAAAGCTCTACAACAGAGATATGTGTAGAATACAATCTAACATTAATGCTCTGTCATATTTTAAGGGTATGCTTTTCTATCGAAAACCCTCAATCATAGTTGAAAAATGGGAAAAAATAGATTTCGAGTCATTAACTAACATTTTACCATTATGGTGCTCAGAATTAAGAGACTTGGGCTCAATTTTCCCGATGAAAGAGAATTTGTTTGATCTTGTCATCGTTGATGAATCCTCGCAGGTCAATATCACTGAAGTCATTCCTGCTTTTTATCGTGGAAAAAGATTTTGCGTTGTCGGAGATGATAAACAGCTCTCTTTAAATGCAACAGGTATCGATTTTGCTCTCACAAATAACTTGGACCAGATTCTATGGAACAATGTTATGAATGAAATTTTGAATTATGACGAAGCAAAAGAAAAAAATCTAATTGTAACGAAGTCATCTATATTGGAATTCATAAATTCCAATTTACGTGGTTTTGCAATTCCCAAATCAGAGCTTGATGAACATTATCGCTCACTGCCTCAATTGGCGAGTTTCAATAATAGTCATTTTTATGAACAGCATTGGAAGATCATGACAGAAAATGGACAAAATATATCTTTATCATGCTTTAAACCAATAAAAGTTGAAGGTCAGCGAGCACAAAATAAAATTGTCCAATCAGAGATGGATGAAGTTATCAAACTATTAAAAAGAATTATCCGGGCGAGACATTTTTCGGAAATACCTGAACTTAAACCATTTAAAGCATTGATTAACGGCAATCCAAGTATTGGTGTTTTATCTTTTCTAACAAATCAGGTGAAATATCTAAGAGAGCAAATGGATGAAAATTTCGACGAGGCAGACTTGGTAAAATACCAAATATTTATCGCCACACCGGAGGAATTTCAGGGCAATGAGCGAGACATTATGATAATTACCCTCGGTCTTGATGGTATCAGTCGTTGGGGAAAGGGATTTTACGAGAATAAAAACAGATTTAATGTTGCGACAAGTCGCGCGAAATATTTCACATACCTTATTTATGCAGGCATCCCGGATAACGCATCATTGATTAAGAAATATTGCCGTCATTTTGGAGTTCAAATAAAACAAGAAGATATTATACCACCACCAGAGGAAGATGTCCTCCCAAAACCAACATGGAAACTAAAAACTGATAAGTTCGAGTCTGAATTTGAGTGTTGTGTTTATGAGTATTTGAAGGATTATCTGAACAAACATCCTGAAGTTGAAATTTATAATCAAGTTGATGCATGTGGGCAAAAAAGACTCGATTTTGTATTGTTCAATAAAGATAAAAATATAACATGCGCTTTAGAAGTTGATGGGAAACCTCATTTTGATAGGGAAATGGGTGGTTATACGGAAGCGCATATGGAACGTGAGGGAATACTCAAACGTGCGGGATGGAAAATAGTTCATGTAAAATATTATGACTGGTACCATAATGGTTGGTTATGTGCTAAAGATAATCAGACATTTCAAAATGAATTAAACCGCTTATATTGTGAACTGGATAAAAATCTCTTAATAGGAAGCTTATGCTTCCTTTCTTATATAGCATAAGTGAGTTTTCTTGTATGGGTTATGTCCATTTTGGTTACAGGGCGAATATCCGAACTTTGTAACGTGGCAATAGCAACTGTGCCTCCTTCAAGTGTCATGAATTCGACCTCAAAGGCTTTATCTCCCTTGTGAATGTGAATAACTGTGCCTACATCATTTTTTTTGAGCCCCACTTCGGATAAATCTTTCAACAAGACAACTCTCTCATGTTCTTTTATCATGTTTAATCCTTTTTCAAAAAGTATCATAATCTCTTAGTGAATTATTCTTCAAGCATAAACATTACTCAACTCAGGTCACACTTGCACACCATGATGTGATGCCCTGGCTGAAAAAGAAATAATACGCCAATAGAATAAATTTCAAAACCGGCGGGGGATGTCCCTCGCCGGTTTTTTATTTTCTATGAAGACTTCATATTAATGCGAAACGGAAATGTGTTTGACAGGTAATGCGTTCAAAATAATATATACTACCAATAAATTGTAAGGAAGGACATTATGAAAAGGGCATTCTTTTTTTCTCTATTATTCCTGACCGGTCTTGTGTGCGCCCAAACCACTGACTCGCAATATCTTTACGGAATCCACTGGTATGGCAAAACGGATTCCATCAGCATCGGTCAGCGCACCGATGTTGAAGATATGACAGGCGACAGGGGCATCTGGGTGCTGGAGATTACGCACGTGGATGCATCTCAGGCGCAACCATGGGACCTACCATTCTATTATGTCGGTCACTCACAAAAGGTCACACAGGGCAAGGGACACTCGCTCATCTTCCGCGTCCAGCCTTACTGGAGTCGCAACGTGCCCCACTCCTCCGACCCTTACACGCTAACCACCTATGCGAATGACTGCAAGTCCGCCGCCAGCACTCTCAAGGATTACTGCCATATCTGGCAGATTGGCAATGAGGTGAACCTTTCAAGTGAGAATAATCGATGGGGCGGTTCCTTATATAATATTGAATGGCAGCCCACGCCCGCCCAGTATGCCGAGACATATATCGCCTGCCGGGACAAGATTCACGAGGTGACGCCCAATACCACCCCCGGCACGCAGATTGTCCTCATGCAGCCCGTCTCGCCGGGAAGCGCCGCAGGCGTGCGCTTCATGGATGGAAATGAATACCTCTGGCGCCAGATTGATGCGGTGAGCGACAAGGGCAAGATTGACGGCTTTGCCCTGCACAGTTACGCCGAACCGGGTGGCAGCAACTACGGAGTGGACGGCTTCTGGGACGCCATCCGCGAGCAGTTAATGATAATTGACCAGTCTGGTCTTGGCGACCGCCCTATCTTTATCACCGAGTTTAACAAGCACATGCCCAGTCAGACTGAGGCGGAAATCGGGGCGAAGTTCTGCCACCGCGCCTTCGACGAGATGAACGCCTGGAACGCAGGCTCCGGCGGCGAGGTGCCCGGTCTCTCAAATCACAACGTCATCGCCGCCTGCTGGTTCGTCTATCCCAAAGACTTCGAATGGGATGAATACGCCCTGCAATACTGGAAAAACAAGACCAGCGCATTTGATGAGGAACATGACCCGTGGAAATCTTTCAATTACGCCTGCGGGCAGAATTATCAAAAGGGCGCCAGCGGGGGCGGACCAACAGTCCCCAATGACACCCTCTGGTGGCAGGACTCCTTCAACGGCTCCACCCTTGACCAGACGCCTCCACTGCCAGACTGGAAGGCGGAAACCACCGGCTCGGGAAGTGTAGTCATGAGTGAGACAGGCTCCGTCAGGCTCCTCGGGAACAGCAGTCTCGACGGCGGTGGCGGCATCCGGACAGCAGGATACGTCTATGGCAACTTCCGCATTGAGACGAACATCACCTTCATCAATGCCGACCGCTCCAATACGGGCGACACACAGGCAAATCTCGACATCCGCATTCGTGAAGGCTCCAAGGGTTATTCCTTCACCTTCTTCACCTCGCAATCTCAGGATAATCCGGGACGCGTCATCTTAAGACGAACCAACGACTGGACACAAATCGGCAGCTGCAACACACAGGTCAGCGGTGGTATCAACAGCGGCGATACATTTAATATCCAGATAACTGCCAATGGCTCCAGCATTACCTTCACGGCTTATAAAAATGGCGGCACATCCCCTGCCGTGGAATGGAGCATCACGGACGATGGTCAGAAGGTCGGCTGGATTCGCATCATGACCTGGAATCTGAATGAGGCGCGGGTCAATGATTTCAAACTCGGAGGCGCGCAATGGGGCGGCTCAAAAGTCACGGCTTGGGAAGCGTTTTAATTACAAATTACATAAAGCGCTTGAATCTGATTTTCCTGTTACTTTTGTTGCAGATTTTGGCTCCAGCGGCACAGAAGGACATACAGACTGTCAAGCATCAGAGCATTTGCCTTGGGACGGAGAAAACATTCAAGATTTATGTCCCGCCGGATGCCAAGCCCGGTGAGCGTTTCCCGACCCTCTTCATCCTCCATGGCGCTTATGGGGGCTGCGGGGATTGGGTCGCCAGAACGCGGGTGGCTGAACTGGCGGATAATTACAGGATGATTCTCGTTTTCCCCGATGGTTCGCCGTTCGGATGGTATGTGGACAGCCCGATTGAAAAGGGGATGCAGTATGAGACCTATATCTCAAAGGAACTGCCGGCGTTCATAGACCAGAAATATCCGACGGTGGCGAAGCGTGAGGGACGGGGCATCATGGGGCTCAGCATGGGAGGGCATGGGGCGTTTCTCATGGCAGCAAAACACCCGGATGTCTTCAGTTCGGCTTCATCGCTTTCAGGAATTTTGAAACTCACCAATCATCCGGATAAATGGCAGATTGCAGACCGCCTTGGAAAGATGCAGGACAATATGAAAGTCTGGAAGGCAAACTCCGTGTGGGAGCATGCTGACCGCTTCACCACCGCATCTGTCAGGCTCATGTTTGACTGCGGCAAGGACGATACAGAGACCGGCGCCATCATTGACAATCGTCTGCTCCATGAAAAACTTGCGCGCCTCGGCGTTCCCCATATCTGGCGGGAGAACCCCGGCACCCACTCATGGCAATACTGGCAGGGGCATCTTGATGAACACCTCAGATTCCACCATGAAGCAATGACAAATAAAGAACTCCCGAAATAAATTCTCCATGATATTTCTCGTCTCACGATGATGTCCTTTGACATGGAACGCCCCATGTGGGATGTCTGATGACTGATGACTCCTGCCGCGCTCCTTATAAATCCGTGGATTTACGACTTTGCGGCGTTTGACATGTGGTCAGCGCCGCTGGGACTTCTCTCCATTGCCGCCGCCCTGAGAAACTCAGGGTGGGATGTCTCCTTCATCGATTGCACAAGCCGCCACCATCCCTCAATTGCGGACAAAGTTCCCCATGAAAAGCCTTATCATTGCGGGCAGTATTTTGCGGAGGAGGTCAGAAAACCGGAAGCCATCAGTTGGGTTCCGCGCCGCTACAAGCGATACGGCATCCCTGAAGAGGTCTTCACTCAGAATATCCGGAAGGTCGCCAGACCCGATGTCATTCTTGTCACGTCACGCATGACATACTGGTATCCGGGTGTTCGCAGGGTCATTGAGATTGTTCGGGATGTATTTCCCCGCACACCCGTCATCCTCGGCGGCACATATGCCACATTATGTCCCGACCACGCCCGTACTGTCTGCAAACCTGACATCCTCTTTTCCGGTGAGGCGGAGGGAAAAATCTGCTCCCTTATTGAACAAACTATCGGAGTCAAAATGGAGGCGCACGCCGGATTCAACGGACATGAACTTGACTCGCTCCCCTTTCCCGCATGGGATTTGCTCCCTTTGCAAAAGGCGCTTCCGATTGAGACCTCGCGCGGTTGTCCTTACGCCTGCTCCTATTGCGCCTCCGGTCGCCTCTTCTCCGGTTTCCGGAAAAAAAGCGCAGGCAGGGTGGCTGATGAGATTGAATATGCCGTCGCCAGTTTCGGCACGGAGGATTTCTCCTTTAATGACGATGCCCTCCTCTTTAACGCTCCAACACACTTTGAAAAAATTGCGGATGAGATAAGCCGGAGGGGGCTTCATGCCCGCTTCCACACCCCGAACAGCGTCTTTGCAAACGCCATCACGCCTGCGGTTAGTGAAAAAATGCGCGCCATGAACTTCCACACCATCCGCCTCAGCCTCGAAACCACGAACGTAAAACGTCTGAAGGAGATGAATCGAAAAATACTGCCGCGGCATTTTGATGAGGCGATGAAGAATCTCCGGGCGGCTGGTTTCACAAAAAAAGAAGTTGGCGCCTACATCATGGTGGGACTGCCCCGCCAGGGGGCGGATGAGGTGCGTGAGGCTATCGATTACTCCATCGCTCGCGGCGCAACGCCCCATCTTGCAGAGTATTCGCCCATCCCCGGAACACAGGCATGGGAAGAGGCAGTTGCCTCAGCGCGTTTGGACATCCGAAACGAACCACTGCTCCATAATAACTCCATTTTTTACATGCTCGGTGGCTCGTTTGACCGCCCCACGCTGGAAGAACTGAAACATTACGCCTTGACGCGCCAGCGCTCTTAGGAAGATATTATAAAATATAAGCAAACAGAAGGTCATCAAGATTGACGAGGAAAGACGCAACAGGATAAAAAAAGTTCATGAGAAGATATGGGATAAAAATATTTTTCCCTGCGTATATTTTATCATCAATTAAATTGCTATCATGCCAGCGAATCTGACACCTGAATATCTTAATGCCGACAAGGCGTTCAAGGAAGCCAAGACGGATGATGAGCGTTTATCCGCCTTGGAGGAGATGCTGCGCACCATTCCCAAGCACAAGGGAACGGAGAAGATGCAGGCGGATATCAAACGCCGCATCTCCAAACTCAAAATTCAACAGGAACAAAAGGCGGGCAAGAAAGGATTTTCCTATCATGTGCAAAGGGAAGGGGCGGGGCAGGTCGCCCTCGTCGGCGCACCGAATGTTGGAAAATCGCAACTCCTGAAAGCCCTCACCAACGCTGAACCGCAGATTGCTCCATATCCATTCACCACCATACTCCCAATGCCCGGCATGATGGCATTTGAGGATATTCACATCCAGCTTGTCGACCTCCCGCCCTTTTCACAGGAACACACGGAGCCGTGGCTGCCGGAGATTGTGCGCCCCGCTGACGCCGTCCTCCTCGTCGTCTCCTTCAACAGCGACCCGATTGAAGATATCGATTTCATCACGGAACGCCTGGGGCAGTATAAAATCAAACTGGTAAAGGAAATAGACCCCTCGCTTCCCTTCAACATCGCTCAGAAGAGAACCATCACCGTCTGCAATATGTGGGATGTATCTGATGCGGAAGAGAATTTTCAGGTTTTGAAGGAGTTGTATGGCAATAGATTTGACATGCTTGCCGTATCGGCGCTTCATGGGACAAATCTGGACGTCCTCCGCCGGTCTGTGTTTGACCTCCTGA
>JAPLSR010000473.1 GCA_026398545.1 Candidatus Sumerlaeota bacterium
GCATCAAGAGTGGCCACGGCCTCATCGGTGTCATTCGTCTGATAAAGGCCAACGGCCTTATTGAAAAGGTCTGGCTCATCCGCCGGGTCGTTATTAATACTCTTCAGATAGTCCGGAGCGGCATTGTATTTCTCACTTGTGGTGATATTTTTCTGGAAGTCAATCTTGGTGCGGCTCGCCTTAAAGGTTTGATCCTTGGGGGAAGCATCGCCGAAAACGGCTTTTTCGATAGCGGCATCCTCCTTGACGGCGAAGGTATCTTTGAAGCCTGCCGCTCGGATTTTATCTTTTTCAAAATTAGCCTCCGCGTAAGAATCATAAGCACGCGTCAAAACTTTGAAAAAATTACCAGCCGAGCGTATTTCGGCAGGGCCATATCCCAGTTGCTCAATCTCCTTTGCGACAGACTCTGCCTTTGATTGCTCCGTGACCGCTGCCACCTGCAGCCGGGTTGGCGTCTGGGCAAAGGTCATCAGAGCCAGACAAACCACCACAAGGATTGATGCGATGGTTAAGTTATTTCTCTTCATAATCGTTCCTCCTTAAATATTATTATAAATCTATTATTAATTTAATTTATCAAAGCAGGAAATAATAAGTTCCTGATAGTCGTCATCGCTATCGCTGCCAATATTGATCCAGATTGTTTCATTATCATGTTCTGTTTCATAACAGACGTAATACTGATCGACCATCATTTCATTGTCGCATCGAATTTGCTGGAGATTGTTGTAACCACTGCCCAAAAACAGGGCGGCAAAACCGCTGCTGCCTCCTTTGGGCTTGTAATATACATTAATACCCGTCCCGCGTACCGGCGCCACTATGCGATACCAGACGTCGCGAATGGTAGGATTACAGGTATTAACGCCTGATGGTGTTGCACCGCAGGTCAGACAACCGGTTATAGTATCTCCACAGATGACTTCAATTGCGCCGGAGCTTTCGTCATTTGGAATTGATGATGTCGGTTGCGTCTTGATCCTCGTCAAACGGATTGTGTCAACTTCCAGTGTCCATTGGAGGTCATTGCGATTATTGCTTTGCTCTGTATCAATAAAGTCAATACAAAGGTGATAATCCGATGCATAACCTGGAGCGGTCACATAAAAGGTTTTGTAACCATACTCGCTGGTTGTCGCATAATGATGCCCTGATAGGAAAGAATTCATACTTCCAGTAGGAGATAAATCCTGTATATCAGAGGGATTTTGTGTAAGCCTCACCCCGATTTCGGGTGTCTTGGATTTTGAATTAGGATTATACATATTATATGATTTTGTCCAACACCGTAGCGAAATCCTATAGCATCCTCCGTCAAGTGTTAAATGCGGTGACTGGGCATAACAATATCCCCAATGGCATAATGACATCTTGAATGCCTTTAATTGATATTCATTAACATATCCGCTTTCTATACTACCCGCCTTCGTTGAAGCGCCGCAAGCATCTGAGGGATAGGGATAATAACCATAACCAGATGCGCTGAATACGGGATAGGGTGGTTGTTGTGCACAGTCGGTCCGTGTGATTGTTGGATAGGGCAAAATCCAGATATTTTGATTCGCTGAAGGCAATGAACAACTATCTATGTTAGATTGGCAAAACCATACATCGCTGCGATTATTGAATTCCCAGATAATATCAAGTGGATTTTCATTATCTATTGTTAGTAATCCCTCTGAATTGACAGATATATTGTTCACTTGAATGCATTGTTGGGAAGATCCTCCGCAGCTGAACGCTTCCACAAAGGCGTCAAGATTGCTTATATTGGGCGGCCCCACAAAGTATTGCCTTTTTTCTCCATCCGCCTGATTACCAGGAATGACAAATTGATATAGTGTGAGATAACTTGGGTCATTAATCCTGAGACGCAAATAACTTGCGGATGGCAAAGTGGTTTCGGATAAATTCACTGTCATATTATAGAGATGTTCCGATTCGACCGGGAAACTGTTATGGCTGAAGGAAGTATAATCATACTTCAGCATTCCAGGAAGCCCTCCTTCAAGGGATATTTCTCGAGATATAGAATCAACTTTATCAGTTATCTCTATTGCTCCGTTGATCCTTCGGGCCAGGATATAATCCTTATTTTCTCTGTTAAAGAAATTCATATATTCTATACCAAGTGTTACAGGGTTAAAAATCGGGCAGTGGCGATATATTGCGACAGAAGAACTTCCCGGAGGGAGCCATATATAGTATAATAGGTTTAAGTCTCCTGTAGTGGGAAAACCAGCTCCAAAAGTAAAGGCATCCATGTATTTGGATGCAAGGTTATAACTAACCCATTGTTTCTGGTAGCCATAAGGAAGATAACTTTCAAACTTTTCAGGCATAAATACACACGAATTCCCCATACTGATGTCAGATGTTAAGAAGAAAGGTCTGCCGTTTGGTAAAAAACTCAGCGCAGAAACATCCATAATATTATGAGCATCATACTTGTCAGTATCAATTCTTACTGCGTCCAACGTATATTGCGGATTTTGCGTGGTGTGGAACTTGTAAGCACTGAAATAGTTATCACTATTGGTTCTGGTAAAAAGAAATTGAGGCCCCTCGATAGATTCGGATGCTAATATCTGAGTAACAAATGTCCCGAATACACTATCAGGAATTAGAGTAGATAGATTGCCGCCTTGATCAATACAGGATATACGAATGTTACCATTTGCTATTTGTTCTGTGAAAATCAGTCGTGTTTCTTGACTAATGGTATCATAAACCGGTGTCATAAAATTGGGGCACCACCAGAAATAACTAGAGGTGAAGGCATTTGTCGGTGTAAAAATGGCAGTGCTTTGGAAATCGGGTCGTTCGGCGTTATAGATGACAGTCGTTGTTTGTGTGCCATCGGAATGTAACTGCCAGATTCCAGTACCGCCTTTCCTTAAGTAAACTGTAAAACCTTTGGGTGTTGTTCCGTTGCTATAAATTTTGGGATTTCGAATTATTCTATCGTCAGTAGAGATGATCTGAGGGTTTGGTTGGTCAGGATGGGCTGGGTCATAAATTTGAAGAACGCAGGATATATATTCATCGCCTGAGACGTTCGGATTGGGATCATTATACCGATATACATAATAAGCGTTTGCCATAAAAGATGGTATTCCCCCATCACGGATGAAACAAACACCAATAAATAAAGTCCCATCTTCGGTATTTATTACATTAATATATCTAATAGAAGGATCTGCCTCATCATGACCATATTGATTATTTTCCGCAGGGACATAAGCATGAGTTAGGAGATATGGCTGATATGTGGTCCATCCACCAGAAGTGTTTGGTTCAATTCTGGTGAAATATACTTCGCATCGGGAGTGTGTTGTGTTGAAGAGAATGTAAAAAAGAAAACGATTCAGTTTTCCATTTACCATCATTTCTGCAGCTTGAATTCGATTATAATTTCCCGCCCAACCAGCAATGGAATGCCCATCAATATTTTGAGGTATTTCCAGGAGCCAGTTGTCCGCATTGCCAGCAGAGATGGTCTGAGCGACTCCAGTGGCGGGCAATAGTATGGCGCCCAAAGCAGCGATTAACAGCAATCTGATTTTCTTATTCATTTTGTTCCCTCCTATTAAAATTTTGACTTAGTAATGCGACACCTCCTGAATCCTGATCCATTCATGGTAGTTTTTGTATAGATACTTCCTTTATTATGTATAATCATACAATTGATGATTTTTACTTTAAATATAATATATTAACTAAACAGAGAACATTTCATTTGTCAAGATAATTTTTATAAATAATTAACTTATATTAAAATATTGCAAATTTTGAGCTTGACAGAAAGGTAGTGAAAACTTTTTCGGCTTCGTCTTCCTTAAAAAAACATAAAGGCGGGTTTCTGAAGCCCGCCCTTTTTTTTGAATTCCTATCTATTGACCCCTCTACCACTTCTTCCCTATCATGTCATTGATTTGTTGACAGTTATTAAATATGCAGTGATAGGTATATTTGCCTGGTTTGTTTTTTACATATAAAAGGACTTGAAAAATTATGGAAAAACACAGGCTGAGAAATATATCGGCTCGGCCGTTTACCATTGATGGCTCGCCGGTCCTTATCCTTGAGGACCCGGAACACCTCAGTGAATATCCCCTGTTCGTCCCCGACAATGACCCCATGGTCTTTATTCTCAACTGCCTTGACGGCGAGCACACGGTGGCGGATATTCAGGCGGAATTCATGCGACGTTTCGGCTCGCTGCTTATGTCTGACCAGATTAATGACATCATTCAAAAACTGAACGAAAACTACTTTTTGGAAAACGAACATTTCTCTGAATACAAAAATAATCTCATCGAAATATTTCTGAAATCATCCGTCAGGAAATCGTTTCTTTCAGGGAAGACCTATCCGGAGGATAAGGAGGATATTGCGGAGAAACTGGAGTCCATGCTGACTGAGGGTAGGAATGTTTCAACGGATGAGGTTCAGGAATCTCCCGCAAGACCCCGCGCCATTATCACACCTCACATTGATTTCATGCGGGGCGAGCATGTGTATGGCTCTATCTATAACACCCTTCCCCCTTACTCGCCGCCTGATGTCATTGTTATCCTCGGCACACTTCACAACACCGCATCCAACCTTTTCCTCCCCACGAGAAAATCCTTTGAGACGCCTCTGGGTGTGACAGTTACGGACCTGGAAATCCTGAATGATATTGAAGCCGTCGTTCCTCCGGAAGAACTCTATGCGGACGAATTTGTCCATCGTGGAGAGCACTCCATTGAAT
Organism: Candidatus Sumerlaeota bacterium; assembly: GCA_026398545.1. Lineage (GTDB taxonomy): Bacteria > Sumerlaeota > Sumerlaeia > MWCT01 > MWCT01 > JAPLSR01. The sequence continues at coordinate 4,760 of JAPLSR010000473.1, forward strand.
TCCAGGTGCTCTGGCTTCAATATATTTACCGCCACGCAGGACCCATCACCATCCTGCCCATTCTTTGCTCATCATTCGGGGAGTTTGTGGAACGGGGTGTGTCGCCGGAGAGTGATGAGACATTCCAGCGTTTTGTGAAGGCGCTGGGCATTGCCCTTCAAAAGAGCGGGCGCGATATTTTATTCGTGGCAGGGGCTGACCTTTCCCATATCGGTCCCTCATTTGGCGACCCGGAATATATCACAAATGAACTTCAGGAGGAAACGCGCCGGAACGACCACACAATTCTGGATGCCATCTGTGCAGGCGATGCTGAGCGCCTTTTTGAGACTATTGCCTCACGAAACGACCGCTTCCGCGTCTGTGGTCTGCCACCCATTTACACCATGCTGAAAGTTCTGGGACCGGTCACGGGAAAGGTTGTGGATTATGAGCAATCTCTTGACCGCGATGCAACAACGTCTGTGAGCTTTGCGGGAGTTGTTTTTTATTAACACCGCCCCATGCAGATGTGGCAAGGTCGTAACAATTTTATCACCCAATCCATGGATATATCACCTGAAAATATAACAGGATTGAAAGTGAGACGACATGTGGCATATCTCCTCTTCCTGCTGATTATTCTGTTCGGCGGTTGCGCCCGCGCACCTGAAAGGGTAAAACCTCCCCTCACCTCACCCACCACAAAAACCGGCATGCAGATTAAATCCGATAAGAGGGAGGTCATCATTTCATACAGATGGAAAAAGGGCGATACATCAGAACGCCTTTTCACAATCCTCACTCCTCCTCTTGTGCATCTTCAGCCCGTCATACTTGATTACTCGCTTGTCGATGACGAGCCACCCGCCAGTCCAACTCCTCCGGGAAAAAAAGAGGAGAGCAAATCTCATGAAGATAATCTCAACGAGGTCATTTTGAAAAAAATCGCCGTTGCGCCGGAGGGATTTTTAAGGTTCAATTACTTTCAATCCGTCCGAATTAACCCGGTGCTTTCCAGAGATATTGCCTCTCCGATGGAACCACTCAACCCCGCACGGAAAAAAGTGCCGCAAGTCCTTTCCTCAATAACATTAAGGCTGGAATTTGAATTCCCCGACAAGCATCCATCCATAGAAAGACCCAAAATGTCAAGACCCGGCGAACAGGGCTTCAGCCGCATCCTTTCAGCCCTTGTTGATAACCCGGAGATGGCGGAAGAATATGCCGCCCAGTCCCCCCCTCTGAATCTCTCAACCACCGATACCCTTAGCATAACATACTCGCCGGCAAGCGGTTCTCAGGAGATACCCACGCTCCAGCTATCAGTCCGCAATGCCGGACTTTACAAGATTGACAGCGCCCTCCTTGCAAAAGGCGGCATTGACCCCAGGAGGGTCAATCCCGGATATTTTCACATTTCTTGCGCCGGACGCGAAATCCCGCTCGCCACATGGGGCTGTTTCACCAGCACATTTATGGAAAATGATGCCCTCCTCTTTTACGGCTATCCGCCGGATTGTGAATATACGGATATCAATATTTACAGGCTTTATTATGACCCCAAACGTCCCGCCCTTCGCATGGGAACCATCGGCGGCGAGGACATCAGGGACGCCCTCCGTCCGGAATATTTCATCTCCCGACTGGTCATTGAGGAGGATAGGGAGCTGAAAATCCACTCCGGCAATTTTCTCTCCATCAAGGGGATGAGATGGGTCTGGCAAGAAATCACGTCTGAAAAGCCGTTTGAATGCACCTTCAGCCTCCCGGGCTATAAAACCATTTCAGGCAAGGGAAAAGTGACACTCCGGATTTACTGCCATCCCGATGACTGGACTCAGCCGGGGAGATTGCAAATCCAGGTCAATGATGCGCCACCGGGCATCTTCCCAATCCGAAATCCCATGGATGACGTTAAAACATTTGACATAGATTACAGTATCCTCCGGGAAAACGGGAATCTTCTCCGATGCCAGATTCTTCCCGCATCATCCCAGAACCGTGAGACCCTGCCCGACGCCCTCCCCACAAGCGGCTCCCTTGTCTTCCCCGGCGGCATCTTCTTTGATAATCTCATCCTGGAATATCCAAGGCAATTCCTCCTCGACCGGGGCGTCCTGAAGATTGAAAAGTCGTCATTAAAACCCGGACCCACACGATATATCATTGGCAACATCCCCCAACGCCCCATTGTGGGTATTGAATATTCAAACCCTTATAAGCCGCGATTCATCCTGACGAAGAACGCCGGTCTGAACCGCGCTTCATTCACAGCTGTGGAAAGCGGCGACTCTTCATACCTCTTCACCGCCTTTGACCTGGTGCAGTCACCCCTGGCTGTCCGGCACGTGCTCAATGACAACCTCTCAGCATCTTCCAATGCGGCTGACTATATCATCATCACTCATCCTGACTTCATGTCAGCGGCAAGGGAACTTGCCACCCACAGGGAGAGACACGGACACAAAACACGAATTGTGGCTGTGCCTGCTGTGTATGATGAGTTTAATCAGGTAATTCTCAGTCCGGTAGCGCTCAAATTTTTTCTCGCTACCGCCCTTCTGAAATGGAAAACCCCTCCATCGTATGTAGTTTTATTAGGTGATTCAACGAGTGATTACAAAAATGAGTCGCGTAACGGAGTAATCAATTATGTCCCATCATATTCATATGTCTCAAAATTCGGGGAGAAGGACAAATGGGCATCCGACCACTGGTACACCACACTCCTTGGCGAGGATGAATACCCGGACATTTCTTTGGGACGCCTCTCGGTGAATAATGTGACCGATGCGGAAAATGTCGTGAAAAAGATTATTCACTATGAGACAAAACCTTCCTTTGGTTCCTGGCGCTCCACTCTGGGTTATGTTGCCGATGATGGTCCCTTTTACGAAGACACGGAGGACCTGCGAAAAAATTTCACGCCTAACACATTTACCGGAAAAACGGTATACCTTGAATATCTCCCCCTTGATGACAATTTCTACCTTGACCCTTCCTTCGTGGAACGCACCAAGGCAAAGGTCAGCACCGTTGCCACGGCGAAAATCCTCGAGCTCTTTCATAACGGCTGCCTTTATATGACTTATTTCGGCCATGGCTCACCAAACATCTGGGCGGATGAGAGAATCTGGTTCGGCGGCGATTCCCCCAACAGCGATAATCTTCACCTCACCAATATGGAACACCTGACCTTTGTCACCAATATGACCTGCAATAGCGGCGCCATTGATTATCCCGTTCCAAAATGGAACATCTGCATCTCGGAGGACTCCATGAGGCAGCCAAGGGGCAGTGCCATCGCACAGTTTGTGCCCTCAGGACCGGGATTCACATCAGCTCACAAAAAAATCTCCGCCTCCCTTCATGAGGCACTTTTCAAAGAC
>JAPLSR010000096.1 GCA_026398545.1 Candidatus Sumerlaeota bacterium
AGTCCCTGTTCCAGTCTGCAATAACGACATCCGACACGCCTTTCGAGGGCATGTTGCCGAGGGCGTTTAGTCTTAATGGCGGTCCACAGTTCACCCCGTCGGGACTAAGTCCCGAAAAGATATACACATATCCCCCGGACACACCAGCGACAATATCAAGCGATGAAGAGCGGCCGAGGTCAGCCACGGCGAGCGACGTGATTGTGCAATCGGCAGGGAGCGCGATTTTTTTGAAATCCATGATGTGTAGATTTCCAGTTCCACGCGCAATAAAGAGAAAATTGCCGCATCCCACCACCAAGTCTGCCATGCCATCGCCATCCAGGTCGGGACACAGGACAGCCGGCGCTCCAGTATTCTCACCGGTGGGAGGGGGCGGCGCATCCCCGACGTTTAAGTCCACTATCTCTCTGAACTCGAAGTCGCCCATCTCCTCACCTTCCATGATGCCAACACCCGGATAGGAATCGTATCCCACCACGAGGCCGGGGCGCATGTCCCCATTGAGATGTGCGACCGCAAGTGCCACGGGGAGAAAAAAAACATCGGGGCGGTTCGGCTCGGCGAGATATGCGGTGTGAGGGATGAAGGTGCCATCGGGACGTCCCTCAAAAACCTGGACACTCCCGCGTGTGCCAACATTTGGATTACCGGACGATAAAACCACAAGGTCTGTTATCGTGTCTTGATTCGTGTCCATGGCGAGTATGTGCCGTGGCAGGTCATTTGCCAGACCAGGATGCATGCCAGTCTCCATCATCTGTGAAATCACAAAGGGTGCGCCGGGGCTCTCCTGTGTAAAGATGCCAACAGAGTCGCTGTATGCGAATGCCACAGCGAGGGCGAGGCGATGGTCAGGCATCTGAAAAGGGGTGACTGACTGCGCCACACTCCCGTTATTGGAGAGGGACATTTTCCCCGCGATTTCGGCGGGAGTGAGAGTGGCACAGACAAGAAGTAAGAGAATAATTCCAATGCCACGCTCCGTCGCTGAAGCTATGGCGCGTAGGCGACAAACGGGGAGAGGAAGACTTCCCACGGGGGTGAACGACATCGATTTCAAGCGGTTCAACATCTTAGAATGACCACGCAATATTCTAATGAATGCCCGGGACCTCACCGGCAAAGCCAAAGATGTCGCCGCCACTGATGGTTCCATTCGTAGGGTCATATTCCGTGTCGTGAGGGTCTGTTATGCCTGCCTGGCGGGCAAGTGGGGGAAGCGCATCAGGAGGAAATGGACGAAATGCGCCAAAGCTGTCCTGCCGGTCGGGTCCAATACTCACCAGTGCAATCCCGATTACATCAATCAGGGGATTCCGCGTCCAGAGGGAGAAATATTTATAATTGTAATAGAGAAGACTCCTGTTCGGATTGGGCGGGTCGGGGACGGGGAAATCGGAACGAACTCCCATGTAAGAGGAGGCTGGAATGGCGTAGCTTTTCACCTTTCCAAACGGGTCGCGGAATGCCGCAGGCGAGATATATGAGACGGGCGTGGTAAGGACGGAGAGCTGCACGTCGCTCAGGATGCCATAAGGGTCGAGGGGAAGCCTTTGCGCAGTGGGGGGATAGCCATTCCAGTCTACGCGGTATGCCTCAGCGGCATTCACAAGGAGATGCGCATTCGCCCTGGCGACGGATACCTTGCTCCGCGTCTGCGCCTCAAGAAAATTGGGCAAAACAATGACTGCGAGAATCCCGATAATCCCCACAACTATGATGAGCTCAAGCAGTGTGAAATATTTCACCCTGTCGCTTACGCGCCATAGCTTCAGCGACGGAGCGCGTGTGAGATTCCACACCTTTTTCAAACTCCCGCGCACTCTCATATCCTCTTGCCTCCGCCCCTATCCATCCGCATTGCGCCCTGCTGACAATTCAGCCAATGACTGCGAGAATCCCGAGAATCCCCACAACTTTCATCCTTCATAATTCATCCTTCATCCTTAATATGCAACGTCAGCGACTAATCTTTGCGCCGTCGCTGAAGCTATGGCGCATCTGAGACAATCGGAACCGCAGACGGGAAGAATTTCCTCCAGCGCTCCATGGAAATCTTCTTCAACAGGGTATCAACCCAGGCGGGCGGACGGGAAAATTGCCCCTCTCTAAAAAGCTCCGCCGATGAAAGTCCCTTCCCGACAGTCAGATGAATCTTCTCACATGCACTGACACCGACTTCCTCAGTGTCAGAACGCACAATGACCTTTCCGCTGCTGACAACCACAGTGACGCCGGAGTCGTCTGTGCGGATGCCGAAGGAGGTTCCCGCCACATGAATGGAACATCCGTGTGTCTGAACTGCGAACCCGCCGGAACCGGGCTCGACATAGAGCCAGACCTCGCCCGCATCTAAGGCAATCCTGCCGCCGCCTGAAAGGCTCACGCGAGACTTTTCATTCATCAGGAGCTGCACACGTCCATCAATGCTGGCGGCGAGTGTGCCATTACCGGTCTCAAGAATGTCGCCCTTGTGCAGAAACTCCGCCGGCTGGGCGGAATCCAGCGCCCTGCCCGCGCGGATGACCCTCGCCAGACCCATGGAATACTCCAACCGCCCCGCATGTCTCACTCCGATATATCTGACAAGCGCAAATCCGAGGAGACATGCCACCGCGGCAACAAGAAGCAGGAATGACTTCCTTCGCCACGTAAAAGGGCTCAGTCCGGCGCGTCGCACAGGATTCTCCCCGATGGGGATAACCTTCGCCTCCGCGCTCCGTCGCTGAAGCTTTGGCGCGTAAGCGACC
>JAPLSR010000248.1 GCA_026398545.1 Candidatus Sumerlaeota bacterium
CAGCGATTGACCTTTGGTGGGTCGTCATTCAAATGTCGGTGGCGCTGGCGGCGATGTGGTGGCTGGCTTCGCTGCGAGTAGCGCCGCTTACGGCTTTACTGGGAGGGCTGAGCATTGCCCTCAGCGGAAATGTGGTTATGCGTTTTGCCGGCGGTCATCCCAATCTTGTTGCCTGTTATCCATGGGGCTTTCTTCTGGCAGGGGCATGGAATCGATGGTGGGATGGCAGGGGCAGAAGATTTCTTGTTTTGTCAGCCATAGCATGGTCGCTTCTCCTTTTATCGGCGCATATTCAAACATCCTATCAATTTGCAATCTGGTGGGGATTGCTCACCATTATAGGAGGGGGTATAAGGGGAAGATTTGCCTTCCGGCGCTGGCTGAGGGGAACGGCTTTTGTCGTGGGATTGGGCTCGCTTGCCGCGGCGGTTCTCCTTTTTCCCCAGATTGAGTTCGGTTTATTAACGCCAAGAAATGATTTTCCGCTGGAGAATCTGCTGACGCTTTTCTTCCCGGGATGTTTTGGAATGGGATTGAGCGGAGTGCATTCCGGCGCGGCATCGCCATATCTGGGGCGCTGGTATTATGGGTGGGAGGGCGCGCTTCTTCTCAATCCGCTTATCTTAGGATGTCTTATACTTTCATGGCGGATGAAGCGTCATAAGTTTATGGTTCGTGGACTATTGGTTTCCACGATTGTGTGTTTTTTACTTGCCCTGGGTCGGCAATCGCCTCTTTATCAAATGGCTTATGCCATTCTGCCGGGGTTCCGTATATTCCGCTGCCAGGGGCGTCTGATTGCGTTTGCCCTCTTTGGTCTTGTTGCTCTGGCATGCCTTGGTTTCGACCATTACATACGCCGCTCGGGAACTATTCCCCAGAAGGGTGCAGCCGGATGGCAGTATAAGTTATTAAAGATAAGTATTGTGGCATGTGTGGTTGGATTGCTTCTGTTATTTTGGGCGCACCGACATCCAGATGGGATGGTGGGCAGGATGATGCAGGATATTGCCTGCGCCCCGCTTGACGGTCCTTCCTACGAAGTATTTCCGCACATTCCGGCGGGAACGTCGCTGGACTATATCTGGGAGAAGCCCGAACTATCTCTCAGGGCAAATGTATTTATTGGGGCGGCGGTGCAGACCCTGAAAGTATGGCTTGTTTTATTGCTGCTCGGAATGATGGCAGCGCTTAACCGTGTCCAACGCATGTTTTGGATTCTAACATTGATTTTTGCAAGTCTGGTCTTCAGCTTCTGGGGTGCGCTTCCCTATACTCGGCGTGTGGATATTGGAAAATCAGCCCTGCCGGACAATGCCATCAAAACTTTGCGCTTAACTGTCGGCGGGGAACGGGTTATACTCTTCGGCGTGGGGGATAGAAATCTTCTCATCCCCTATAACATACCAATTGTTGGGGGTTATGCGGCGGTGCTCGGGCAACGGCTGAATACCTTTCTTCAGGTGGCTTTCAATCATCCCACGAACTCACTTGAATACCAGAACAACACCTGGGAACTGAAACCTCAAGCCCGATGGCTTGGCGCCAGGGCTTTTATCGCCACGGATGCCTCGATTAATTTCCCGGAATTCATCAAGAACATCTATGATAATGGCAAGGTTCGTATCTGGCGTCCCCCTTATAACATACCGCTTGCCTTTGTTGCAACGGGCGGGGTTGCTGCGTCTTCCTATGAAGAGGCCGCATCGCTTCTGAGTGATTCTCGCAATGCGGAGAGCAACCAGATTATCCTTGAAACAACTGGTCCCATCAAGCCTGCAGATGCGCCTTTTATACCGCTAAATCTGGAGCGTCCTCATCCGGCTGAGATTCGCGTGGATTTGCGGGAGGCGCCTGCGGGATGGGTGATTGTCCTGGAAAGTCTCCTTCCGGGATGGAGAGCATGGGTGGATGGGCATCCGGCGACCATCGTTCCCGCAGAGGTTGCCTTCATGGCGGTGAAGATAGGCGAGGGTGCAAAGGAACTGCGGATGACTTATCGTCCTGCAAGTTTCAGGTTCGGTTTAGCCATTTCTTTATTAGTAGCCGCCTTTCTTGTTTTTGAACTCATCTCTAAGAGGAAGGGGAGCGCCTTGCATCAGCGGACGTTGATTGTCACAGCAGCAATTCAAAGGAAAAGACCCCCGTCTCGGAAAAAGAAGAGATAACTATTGCGGAAGACTTTTTAAATATTCTTCAGTCTCCGGGGAAAGCCGCACAAAAACCACACATACAGGGTCATCATAAACAATTTTCATATCAGGGCGCATGGCAATGCGCTGAACAAGATTGCCGGGGTCGAACTGCGGGCGCTTGTCTAAGACAAAGGTGTTGAGATGGTAGCGTCGGCATGCCTCATCAATGGAGAGAGTGCCTGCTTCAATCGCCCGGTCATCCACCCAGATGGCGGGGTCATACGTATCAATGCGCCCATCAATAAATACCTTCGTTTCCGGGCCAAGATAGTATAGCAGATAGCCACCGAAATGATAGGAATTAAACATGTTGGCGGGGGGGCGGTGAACTTTAAGAAACTGTGTTGCCCCGATGGGGAAATATGTGGTGTTGAGTCTCATGGTGGGCAAGCCCGTGGTGCCGACAAGATGCCCGGTAAATTGCATACCGGACAATATCAAGGTGCCTGCGGCTGCCAGAGCGGGGACAAGGAAGCGATTCCGCGTCAGGATTCGATTTATTCCTTCCAAGTGAGGCAGTGCCAGGATTGGAATCGCCAGGGCAGTAATTGCCATTTGCCGCCGGGCATTCCAGGTGATGACGACAAAAAATGCCGCCGTGACCAAATGCCACCAGGGGAGGCGTGTGGTTCGCAATATCAAAGTCAGGATATAAAATGCCAGCAAGAATCCCATCCCGATAAATATAAAATATGGGAGATTTTGCCCGTTCCAAATAATGAACGGCATCCACTCAAAAAGCATCTCCGTCACCCCGGGCACCGATTTGATCTTGGAGGGCAGACTGAGGACTCTTATCCCATAAGGATTGACAAGCCAGATAATTCCGCACAAAGCACAGGGAACGAGCGCCAGCAAATCGTTTTTATCGCGTCCCTTGAACCAGCGCCACAACCGATGAGCCGCATAAATAGCCACCACCACCACGCCCACTAAAAATCCGACATGCAGATTAACCCATAGCAGAATCAGGGGCGGAAGCGCCCAGAGGCGTCCCCATCCCGGCATGGGAAGCGTGGGCGGCTGCCATTTGTCTGTGTAAGATACCCGGAATGGACGGGGCGCCATTTTCTCCGAGGTGACGAGCAACAACAGCACCAGAGAAATAAGGAGCTGACTGCACAAGTCAGGTCGTGGGTTCAGGCGCAAAACAGCCGTGAGGAGAGAACCCAGAAGGAAAAGGGTCATGGCGGCATGAACCTGGCGCCGTGCCGCCGCAATATAAATGGCGAAATAGGCGACCAGAACCTGCGCCACCACAAAGAAAGCCAGCCCGATGGTATTCTGGCCATGTCCAATCATCTCCCAGAGCCAATACAATATAATTGATGCCAGCCAGCCCGTGGATATCCACTCGCGTCCGGGCGATGTGAAGGAAAAAATATCACCCGGAGGAAACGTCTTGTGCTGAAGAACATAGCGGGCAAAACCCATGTGAAACCAGATGTCATATTCCTCAATTGGACAGGCGCAAAGAAAAATAATGACCATCAGGAGCAAAAGGGGGAAAAAAGTATATTTGAGCACGGTATCATAGAGAGGTGAGGAGGAAACAATGTTCTGCGATGCGCTACTTTCCTTCACCCCGATTTTCCGAGTATGGTGCAAATTATTTATTTTTTGTTTTTTGCTCATTTTTTATTGGGAAAACCTATATAAGCATTGTCTTTCTGTCAACATGGAGTTCAAGGGTTTGAAAATTTGAAATGGTAAATCTTACGCCATTTGGCGGAGTGGATTCCTTCCAATTTTTTTAGAAAAGCCATGCTTGACGAATGAATAATTCAAATATTACAAGAATGGGTATAAATTTTCTGAAGCAATACATAAAGATGGACAGGACTGCCATCGAGCGCCGCATCGATGAAATCATGTCCATCGTGGGACAATCGCGCCTTTGAAAGGAGACTTCCCGGAATGGCAAAATACACAATCGGTCTGGATTTCGGCACGAACTCTGTGCGGGCGCTGATTGTTGATGTGGCAGACGGTGAGGAGGTTGCCACGGCTGTCTGGCAGTATGCGCATGGACAGGCGGGTGTTGTGTGCGATTCGCAACAGCCACACCTTGCGCGCCAGCATCCGGAGGATTATCTTGATGGGATGGTGGCATGTGTGAGGGATGCCCTGCGTGAGGCATCATTGCGCCCGGATTTCTCTCCGCATGATGTAATAGCCATCGGTGTGGATACGACTGGCAGCACGCCCATGCCCGTGGACAGGGCGGGGGTTCCGCTGGCTTTGCATGAGGAGTTCAGTGAAAATCCGGACGCCATGGCGTGGCTCTGGAAAGACCATACCGCCCATGCGGAGGCGGCGGAAATCACCAACCTTGCCTCACGCATCCGCCCCAATTACCTTTCCAAATGCGGCGGGGTTTACTCAACCGAATGGTTCTGGTCAAAATTGCTTCACTGCCTCCGCGCGAGTCCGGATGTATTTGACGCCCTCCACACATGGGTGGAGATTTCCGATTGGATTCCCGCCGTTCTCACGGGGACGGAGAGACCCGACCGGATGAAGCGGGGGATTTGTGCCGCCGGTCATAAAGGATTGTTTCATCTCTCGTGGGGGGGATATCCGGATGAGGAGTTCCTCGGGGCGCTGGATGACCGACTTGTCAGGGTGCGGCGGACACTTCCCTCCATGGCACATACTATTGCCGGGGCGGCGGGGGCATTGACTGAGCACTGGGCGGGGAAATTGGGCATTCGGGCAGGTATCCCTGTCACCATAGGTGCGATTGATGCGCATCTTGGCGCTGTGGGGAGCGGCATTGCGCCTGGTGTGCTGGTGAAAATAATCGGCACCTCCACCTGTGATATGATGGTTTCCCCGCTGGAGCGTGAGATGCCGGATATCCCCGGTCTCTGCGGTATTGTGCCGGAATCCATCCTGCCCGGGTATTACGGACTTGAGGCAGGACAGTCCGCCGTGGGAGACATCTTCAACTGGTTTGTCCAGTCTGTTAATCCGGGAGGCGAGACATCGGGAGGACATGAAAGGCTCACTGAACAGGCAGCCATTCTCAAGCCCGGTGAAACCGGTCTCCTCGGACTGGACTGGCACAATGGCAACCGCACCATCCTTGTTGACCAGCGTCTGACGGGTCTCCTTATCGGTATGACCCTTGCAACAACACCGGCTGAAATCTATCGCGCCTTGATTGAGTCAACCGCCTTCGGGGCGCGGCGCATCATTGAACGTCTTGAGGAATACGGTATAAAGGTTGAACGTGTGATTAACTGCGGAGGCATCGCCGTTAAGAATCCGCTTGTCATGCAGATTTATGCCGATGTGCTGTGCAGGACGATGGAGGTCACACAAAGCGAACAGACCTGCGCCCTTGGCGCGGCTATTGCCGCTGTGGTGTCTGCCGGGAAAAAAGCGGGTGGCTATGACCGCTTTGACGAGGCTGTGCAAAAAATGACCGCGGTGCGAGACGAGAAATTTGCCCCGGATGAAAAACACAACTTGATTTATAACCGCCTTTATGCCTTATATAGAAGATTACATGATATCTTTGGCACAAAAGGCGAAATGGGCAATTGCCATGATATCATGAAGGGGCTTCTTGCAATACGGGATGAGGTGAGGGGTTGAATGGAAAAGATAAGTTATGGTGGTTGGAAGAATTGCATCCGGCTGGAGAATGGCAGGATTGAACTCATTGCCACAACACTCCTTCCCCTTGTGAGGGAAACCGATTCCCTTGTAAATTTCTGAAGGCTTAAGTTTTTTTATTTTCTTGTATAAAGGAGGGGAATGGAAGATGTTGAACGAGATATATTCCGGTCTGGGGACAATTCAAAAACTCGCTGATGCGGAGACGCGATGCGTCACAGCTGAAAATGTTTACGGGGAGAAGGGCAGGGGCGGCATGGCTCTTCCCTTTGAGTGTCAGGAGGAGGTGAAGTGTATCGGGCAGACATGGTATGAGGGCAAAGCGGCGCGCGACCTGGGTCAGGGCTGGAAGGTGCGCCCCTGTATCAATCTGCCAGCCTGCTCTACCACCACTATTATGGACGCCGCCGGACCCGGCATCATACAGCATATCTGGGTCACCTTTCGTGAAAAATTTTACCGCGACCTTATCTTGCGGATTTACTGGGATGGACAGAAATATCCATCTGTTGAGGCGCCCCTCGGGGATTTTTTCTGCAACGCCTGGGGAGTGCGGACAAAGATTCTTGCGCTTCCCATCAATGTCAATCCATGCGGTGGCTTTAATTGTTTCTTCCCCATGCCGTTTCGCAAACGCGCCCTGATAACTATTGAGAACATCTCGCCGGAGCTATGCACCGGATTTTTTTATGCGATAATTTTTTCCCTCACGAAGGTGGCGAAGGATGACGCCTGTTTTCATGCACAGTTCCGCCGGACAAATCCCCTGCCCTATAAACAGGATTACGTTATCGTTGATGGTATCAAAGGAAGGGGGCAATATGTGGGGACGTTCATGACGTGGCAGCAGAATAACAAGGGCTGGTGGGGGGAGGGCGAGGTCAAGATGTATATCGACGGCGATAAAAAGTTTCCCACCATCTGCGGCACGGGCACGGAGGATTATTTTGGCGGCGCATGGTGCTTCGAGGAGAATTTTTCAGCGCCATTCATGGGCTATCCCATGGGGTCGTGTGACGGAAAGTCGGGAAATCGCCACCTCCTTTACCGTTTTCACATAATGGACCCAGTTCGGTTCAAAAAAGACCTCAAGGTCGCCATTCAGGCGCTCGGATGGCGGCAGGAGGGGCGCTATCTCCCACTGCAGGATGATATTTCATCCGTTGCATACTGGTATCAGACTTTGCCGCACAATCAATTCCCTCCTTTGCCGGAACGTGATTATCTCGAGGCAATTTAAGCATATAAAGGGTCTGGTGCGGTATCTTCATGGTCGAACGACAATTGATTTTAGAGCGGGAAGGATTATTGAATCATAGAAAGAGGTCAAAAAGCCGATGATTCTCATAAAGGAGGCGAGTTATCTTGCGCCGTCTGTGAAGTGGTTCCGGCTGGAGGCGCCAGACATCTCTCGCAAGGCGCAACCCGGACAGTTTGTCATTGTCCGTGCTGAGGAGGTCGGGGAGCGCATCCCACTCACCATTGCCGATTTCGATGGCTCTCGTTTTATTGAGATGGTGGTGCAGGAGGTGGGTGAGGGGACGAGGAAAATCAACTCCCTGAAAAAGGGTGATTATTTCCTCAATGTTGCTGGACCGCTGGGTCATCCTTGGGAGATTGACAATTTCGGCACTGTGGCGCTTGTTGGAGGCGGGATTGGCATCGCACCGATTTATCCCATCGCGCGCGCAATGAAACAGGCGCAAAACAAAGTCATCGTCATCATTGGCGCGCGGACAAAAGAACTCATCTTCTGGGAAGAGAAAATTCACCCCGTCAGTGACAGGGTCATTGTGTGCACCGATGATGGCTCTTATGGGATAAAGGGCGTTGTCACCGTGCCCCTGAAGGAACTCCTTGAGAGCGGCGAGCGGATTGACCGCGTTGTGGCGATTGGTCCCGCCATCATGATGAAATTTGTCGCCGTGACGACTCAGCCCTATCATGTCAAGACCATTGTCAGCCTGAATTCCCTCATGCTGGATGGGACGGGTATGTGTGGTTGCTGTCGTGTTGAGGTGGGGGGAAAGACAAAATTTGTTTGCGTGGATGGTCCTGAATTTGACGCCCATCAGGTGGATTTTGAACTCCTGTTTGACCGTCTGGATATATATAAAAATGAAGAGCACCTCTGCCAGCTTGCAGGAAAGGTCTGAGTGATGAAGAAACGTCCTCCGCGCCAGGGGATGCCCAAACAGGAGCCTTCCGTCCGCGCCAGAAATTTTAAGGAGGTGGCGCTGGGTTATACGGAGGAGATGGCTGTTGCCGAGGCGAGCCGATGTCTTCAGTGCAAAGACAAGCCGTGCATCGCTGGATGTCCCGTTGAGATTGACATCCCCGCCTTCATCAAGAAGGTCTCCGAGCGCGATTTTGAGGGAGCCGCGCTTATTCTAAAACAAAAGAATGCCCTCCCCGCCGTTTGCGGGCGCGTCTGTCCCCAGGAAGACCAGTGCGAAAAGGTCTGTGTCCTCGGCAAAAAAGGCGAACCGGTCGCAATCGGTCGTCTGGAGCGTTTTGTGGCAGACTGGGAGGCAGAGCATTTGAAAGGTGAGGGAACATCTGCAATAGAAAAAGTGCGGGAAAGACGTGAGACACCCGGCGGCGTCGCCATCGTCGGTTCAGGACCCGCAGGTCTTACTGTGGCGGGAGACCTGGCAAAACTCGGGTATCGCGTGGTTATCTTTGAAGCCTTTCACAAACCGGGCGGTGTGCTCATGTATGGCATTCCTGAATTTCGCCTTCCGAAGGCGATTGTGGAGCGGGAGATTGAGTATGTGAAATCCCTCGGGGTGGAGATAAAGACCGATTACGTCATCGGGCGGATTCTGACCATTGACGACCTTTTCCGTGACGGATTTGACGCCGTTTATGTTGCCACCGGTGCTGGACTGCCGAAATTCATGGGCATTCCGGGCGAAAATTTAAGCGGTGTCTATTCCGCCAATGAATTTCTCACACGCTCCAACCTGATGAAGGCTTATCGTTTCCCCGAGTATAAGACCCCGCTCAAGATTGGTAAAAAGGTGGCGGTGGTTGGGGGAGGCAACGTGGCGATGGACGCCGCACGCACTGCATTGCGCCTCGGGGCGGATGAGGTTCACCTTATATATCGCCGCTCCCACACAGAGATGCCCGCCCGCATTGAGGAGGTTGAAAATGCCGGCGAGGAGGGAATCATCTTTCACTACCTGACAAATCCCGTCCGCATCATAGGCGGGGTGAAGGAAAACGCAAGGGGACAGTGGGTCAGGGCAATTGAGTGCATCAGAATGGAGCTTGGAGAGCCGGACGAGTCCGGTCGTCGGAGTCCTATACCGATTTCGGGTTCTGAGTTTATCATGCCGATGGACATTGTGATTATGGCAATCGGCACAGGCGCCAATCCCCTCCTTTCCTCAACCACTAAAGACTTGCCGGTCGACAGAAGGGGCTATATTGTTATTGAGCCTGAAACCGGTCGCACCAGCAAGGAGGGTGTCTGGGCTGGGGGTGATATTGTCACGGGTTCCGCCACGGTTATAGAGGCGATGGGAGCCGCTCGCCGCGCCGCACGTTCCATCCATGAATATATCTCGCAGAAGAGGGCTGTGTTGAAAAAAAGCTGAAAAAAATATTTGCATTATTTTCCCCAGATATACATAACTTTTGATTTATATTTACTGAAAATAGGGGTGCATATCATTTTTTCCGATGAAATTGGGGGAAAATAGTGAGAAATAAAATTGCAGATTTTTCTCTTGACTGGTTTAAAGAGAATCGGATAAAAACACCGTAAATAATATTAATGATATTCAATAAATGTTCGGGAATGGGAGCAAACGCTCCAGGAATGGGGACCTTTTCCAGTTGTGGTTTTATGTTAATGCTGATTTAACAGGTAAGTTGCGGTGAGTTCTGTGCACATACGGTTGCTTATAATCTCTATTTTAATATCCATTCTTTTTTCGGGATGTGGATATTTCACAAGAAAGCCAAAATCCCCTGACCTAATTTTCGTCATGAACCTTGATAAACCGTCCTATCTTCCAAATGAGCCTGTGATTTCCACACTCCATCTGCAGAATTTGGCGCAATCCGAATTGAAAATTTATAATTTTGATGTTCGCACGGTGAGCTTCTACCGGATGAATGAGGCAACTGGCGAGCCATTGGAGGTGATGCCCGTTTATTCTGAAAAGGAACCCTTATTATCCGTTACCACGTTGAAGGCTAAGGAGGCAATGGAGCGCAAATTTGTTTTTACCACACTTTCCGCGGTGAGTGGTAATTATAAAATCCAGGCATTTTATCGCAGTTCTCCTGATAGGAGTGAAGAGGGGCGCTCAACGGTTATCAGCAATTCATGTGCTTTCCAGGTTTTTGGGAAGCCCCTTTATGGGAGGGATGGCAAGGGAATTTTGGAGAAAGAAGACGCCATCAGGATAGCGGAGGAGAAATGCGGGAAAACTGTCCGCGCCACCACTGCCACACTGGTCATCAATGAGGCAGGTTTTTATGACTGGTGGGTGCTCTTAGATATTGCACAGAAGGTGGGTAATAGGGAGACAACCCTGAAGAAGGCATATCTTGTCAGTCCCTATCTCGCCGCTGTGCGTCGAGAGATAAATCCCTCAATAGTTCCACCCCGAAAGGAGGAAGAACCGCCTGTCAAATTCAGGAAAGTGGACAGGTTGAGTGAAGGAGTGTCCGCACGACCCATCGTTCCAGAAATTGGCTCGAAGAAGGATTGAATTTTTCGTAGGTCATTTTTTTCATGGAAAGGAGAAAAAAGATGGCAAAGAAAACGCATCTCAACAGGAGATGGCTGATTCCGTTCCTCCTGGTTCTGATGGCCGGATGGGTTTTTGCCCAAGAGGCGGCAAAGGCGCCCGCCCCTGCCTCCGGTCCTGACCAGGAACACGTGGTCAAGGTTCTGCGCACGACGAACAAGGCGCAGATCCTGAAGTATGTCCCGAGGGTGTATAGTTTTGCGAATGTCAACCCTCACGAAATCGTCAACTATTTCACTTCTGCACTGGCGGCGGAGGAGGGTGGTGCTTACACCTTTGTAGCGCCTGATGGAGCCAGCGGCAAGATACTGGTCATCTGCCCAGAATTCCAGATTCCTTACTTTGACAAGATGGCAAAGGAGCTGGACCGTTCCAAGCTCACCAGCGCACCGGGCTCCAAGTATATCTATTATCGTCTGAAACACCGCAGCGCCGGCGACCTGGATTTACTGAGAGTCCTTTACAGCTATGGCGGCGAGCTGCCAGTCACAGCGCCCGTTTCGCTGCAGGCGGATTGGGAAACCAACTCGCTTCTCCTCTATGATGCCCCCTCCGGCGCGGACAATGCGGAGAAGGTCCTGAAGGAAATGCTGGATAAGCCCACACCTCAGGTGGAATTTCAGGACAAGATTTACGAGGTGCAGGTGAATAATGACGGCACCGTCGGTTTGGATTACACCGATTGGA
>JAPLSR010000179.1 GCA_026398545.1 Candidatus Sumerlaeota bacterium
ATCTCCACGAGTGGCTGCACGGAGGGGTCATGATTTTCCCAGTCAACGCCTGTCCAGCCGATGTGATGCGGGATGCAGATGGCGCCGACCTTTTTTGCCCGCTCAAAGAGTTTTTGCGCGGTGTTTGTCTCATCATCCGTATGGTCAAGGAGAGGCATTACGGGGTCAATGTGGTAAATGTTTTTATGCCCGAACTGCCTGGGCCAGCGGAGGGTTGTCCATTCCTGTCCATAAAGGGTGATGAAGCGCCCAGGCTCGTTGAAATGCGTCGCCATCTCCTTCTGCTCCTCCCACTCGGAAGGCATGATGCTGTTCCCTACAAATGTATCATGGTCTGTGAGGCATGCAAAGTCATCACGGAGGAGGTCCCGACGCTGGGTGTAAAACTCATCAAGGTCGCCAACGCCATCGGACATCCAAGTGTGGGCATGAATGTCGCCAAAGTAATGTTTATTGCCGTTCCATTCGGGAAACTGGTGACGTTTTTCAATGCCGACAAGTATGGAAACTGCGCCGAAGGCAGGGATGGGCTTGAGAGCCGGTTTGACGTATTCACCCTTGAGCCCGCTCAGGCATTGCAGGACACAAAGGTCTAAGTCGCGTCGCGCCATCCACAGAACACCCTCAGAAGACATGACGGCTCTCAGGTGCTGTCCGCGTCCGCCCCAGCCATCTTTGGGGAGGCGATAAAGCCGCGACCATGCGTCACCTTTATACCACTGGAGGCAGAAGTTGTGAGAGGGACGCCCTGTGAGGATGAGGCGTCCATCCGGTGCGCATAACATCTGCATGAATTCGAGGCTCTGGTTTTCACCCTCCTTTTCAAGGTTTTTATCCGACGGTTGCGAAACAGGCTCATATAATTGTCCATCCTTGAATGCGAGGGTGTCAAACCAGCGGGGGATATCCCATCCATTGACGCCTTTTTTGTTTGAATGCCAGGCAACCCAGATGAATCCCTCTTTGTCGGCGGCGATGGCGGGAGCCAGGTCCGATGCGGGATGATTGCTGACACGGATTTCTGCGCTTTCATGCACACTGATATCTTTCAGATAGATATTGAAATCGCCCGGACCATCATAAGCATCCCATGTCAGCCAGACTGTGCCATCCGGAGCAACACACATGGCAGGACGGCAATTATCCCGGTCATCCTTTCCCACCGTAAGGATATTATCCGACCCGACGCGCCTCACCTTGACGACATAATGCCCTTTTTCCATGCATTCCCAGGCGATGATGGGAATTCCCGTTTTATCCAATACAAGACAGGGCTTCCGGCATGAGGAAGTATCGGGTGAGATAATGAGCTCATTCCCCGGAGCGCCATTTTTTAACAGGCGGTAAATTATACTGCTCTTCCCCTCGCGCCGTGCCGCCCATACGATATGCAATGTGTTATCCTGCGCGACCAACCGAGGTCGTGACTCAAAACCCGCATGGGTGCTGAGCTGAATCTCTTCCCCACCCGTTCCATCCGGTTTAAATTCACGGAGCAAGACCGCCTCCCCATCCTTTCTCTCAGAGACATAAACAACGGCAATCCCCCCATTTTTTGTGAGGGCAAGGTCGGGGTATTCATTCTTTATTCCCTTAGCAACGGGAAACATGGGCGAGAGGGAAAACTCCCCCTCTTTGGAGAGTAGAATTGAGTCTATGCGTTCCTCCCAGGGGAGGTCTTCCGCATCGGCATGACTGCGCCCGAGGCTGAAATAAAGGGCGCCGCCAATTGCCGCACCGGAAACCTTTTTCAAGAAATCACGTCTTTCCATTTTTTATCCCTCACGTCAAATTTCTTGTGATGCTTCGTCATTTTGCATTGAGGAGGCACTGTGTCAACTTGATTTATTCTTGACCATAATTCAGGAAGGCATCATAGAAAATAAATATTGTTGGAATAAAACTTATCGGGGGCTGAGATTTGCGCCGCATAATATTTTTGTTATTCATACCATTTGCCCTGAGAGTCACGTTTGGATTCTCTGAGACAATTCCCGGAGAAAAATTGCCCCCTGCACTCCGCCACCATGACCTTTCCCGCCTCTCATCCGGAAGTTACATGCTCCTTGCGGAGAAGGCTGGCGCCCTGAAATTACCAGATGAAAAAACCCTCCGCTCTCTGCCACACCTTGAGGCTGTAAGCCTCTCCCCGCGCGTGAGTCCCAATATCCCGCTTGGCGACGACCCGACCACGTTGCCCCTCGGCTATCGCGCCCAAGCGGAGCCTTTTATCGCCCGCAACCCTGTGGACCCGCAAACCCTTGTCGGCATTTTTCAGGAGGGACGCTATACAACTAATGGAGGCGCCGTTACATGCGGATACGCGGTCAGCCATGATGGAGGTCGGAGCTGGCGCCGGGCTCTTATACCGTTTCTCACCACGCTGACCGGCGGGGAATATAAGCGCGCCACAGACCCTGTCGTGGCATTTGACCATCAGGGCAACTGCTACCTCAGCACACTTGCCTTTGATGTCTCATCCTCCCATGAGGCGATTGTTGTGAACAAATCCACAGACGGCGGGGACAATTTCAATCCGCCGCAGATAGCGGTAGTTCGTCCACTGCTGACTGATTTTCTTGACAAGGACTGGATTGCCGTGGATGCCCATCCAAACAGCCCTCATCCGGGTCGCATCGCTGTCACCTTCACAAACTTCCGCGCGGATTACAGTGAGCCTATCATGTCCGCCCTGAGCAATGACGGCGGCATTACATGGACTCCGCCAATCCTCGCCAGTCCGGCGGGCTCAAACTGTCAGGGCTCGCAACCAATCTTCCTGCCGGACGGGATGCTCGTGATTGTGTATTTCAGCTTCAATGATAACACCATGAAGATTGTCCGTTCAGCGGATGGCGGTTATCATTATGACTCGCCCATTACCATTGACTATATCAACACCATTTCGGACTCTGAGGCGCGCGATGGCTGGTTTCTCCCATCGGCATCAGCGGCGCTGAATACCGGCACCATCTTCGTCACAATCAAGGGAAAACTCCTGAATCAAACGCGCATCCTTTTTACACGCTCAACGGATGCCGGCTTGACGTGGAGCCAGATTATCCCGATTGACGACCCGCCCCCGCCAACAGACCCCTACGGCATCCCTGCTTTTATCCCAAGCCTTATTGCCTCACCGGATGCCCGCCAGGTCTCGGTTATCTTTTATGACAAAAGAAATGACCCGGAAAGGCGATTCCTGGTGGATGTGTATCTGGCGGAGTCCTATAATGGCGGTCTCACATGGGAGCCTAATTTGCGGATTACGGACGTGAGCTCGGATATGCGTCTTGCACCGCTGACAAGCGGGGGTTACATGCTGGGGGATTACCTGGGCATT
>JAPLSR010000466.1 GCA_026398545.1 Candidatus Sumerlaeota bacterium
AATTCCCTGTAATAGCGCCCGGCATCCTGCGGTCGCTTGAGGTTGTCCTTATAAAGTCGGGCGAGATTGAGATAGGAGACCGGGTCATCAGGGGCAAGGCGCAATACCTCAATAAAACATCTCTCCGCCTCCGCTGGCTTATCCTCCTTAAGGGCGAGCATTCCCATATAATAGGGGGGAATGGGGTTATTGGGAAGGAGGCGGGATGCCTCTCTGAAGAGTTCACCCGCCTTTTCATGGCGTCCGGCGCTCATTTCCAGACGTCCAAGCCCGATAAGCGGCAGGGGCGAGGCAGGGTCGAGTTCGTGTGCCTTCTTTAAATACTCGCCAGCCTTCTCAGGACTTGCGTAATACTCAAGATACAACTCCCCAAGGCGGTCATAAAATATGGAGACGGTGGGTTTCAGGCGGATGGCGGCGTTGTATTCATCAGCCGCCCTTTTGAAGAGCTGCGGCTGGCGTTTCATCTGACCCATGTCGCGCAGAGTCTCGGCGAGGTAATAATGCGCCGGAGGATAATCAGGTTCTATATAGATAACCTTTTCAAGGAGTCCCACAGCATCCTCATACCTCCCCATGCGGCGCAACAACTCCGCCTTGTTGCTCATGGGAGTGCCGTAAAATGGGGCGATGCGGAGCGCCCGGTCAAAGTAAGAAAGCGCCTCACTGTCATGCGCATTATTCCGAATGAGGAGACTCCCGAAGTTATTATAGATGCGCGCCGCACTGGGACTGGTCTTGATTGTTGTCAGATAAAGGGTCATGTCATCCTTCCAGACGGGATTTCTCAGGAGGCAGCGCACACCGTAAGCAAGGACAAGGACGGCGCATGAGCCGGCAAGGATGCGCCCCGGATTCATCCAGCGGCGTCCCTTTCCGGTGGCAAGTCGTTCAGCCCCCCTCTTTAGCGCCCATGCCAGAAATATGCAAAAGCCGGCAGATGGGAGATAAAGAAGCCGCTCGCCCACAAGAGTCCCGATGAGCTTGAAGGCATTGGAGACCGGCGCGATGGCGCACAGAAAAAATAGAATGCCGAAGAGGGGCAGCGCCTCCCTCTTTCGCCAGAAATGATAAGTCAGCACAATAATCCCCAGAAGAACGGCAAGGGAGCAAAGCGTCGCCATGTTGAAGAAACTCCATTCCAGCGGCACCTCGTTGTAAGAATAATCCGCCGTAAGGTCAATTGGCGCAACCAGAAGATGAATATAAATCCCGAATGCCTTCAGCACGGTGGCATAATAGGCAACCCAGGCGCCCCTTTGCCGCGCCTCGATGAGGACATTATCAAGGACGGAAATCCTCATGCCGGAGGAAACAAATCCCCCAAGGGCATTCCTCCGCATGAGCATATAGAAACAAAAAACAAGGATATACAGGGCAAAAGGCATCCAGAGGCGTTTTGCAACACGGGTGTGCATATCACCGGCATCACGCCTCAGACCGGGGGCAAGCAGGATAACCAGAACCACCGCCGGAAGGAAGGCTATCGCCGTCTCTTTTGATAACAACCCAAGAAAGAAGGAAATGGCGCTGAGCGCATAATACAGGAGGGATAATTGCCGCTCCTTCCGCAGGGCAATGGTGTAGAATATCAAGGCGCTGAACACAAATACCGCCGAGAGGAGTTCCGCCCTCCCCACAACATTATTCACCACCTCCGTATGGACCGGATGGCTCGCAAATAACAGCGCCGCCGCCAGCCCGCTCCTCCGCTCAACACCAAGCCGTATCAGGAAATAAAAAAGCAAAACTGACACAAGGGCATGGAGGAGGACATTCAGCAGGCGATACCCGAACGGTCTGAGTCCGTTCACAAAGTAGTTCACGGCGAATGAAAAGACCGTCAGCGGGCGGTATTCATGAGACTGCTGACGCGCGCCGCCCCACCACCAGGTCGTCCTGAATATCTCCGGCGTGTTGCGCAAACTCCGGATAAGGACGTTATTCTGCACCATATCAACGTCATCAAAGGTGAATCCCCCCCATGGCGAATTGACATAGCACGCCAGCCCGACCAGAATGATTAGAAGCACCGCTCTCATTGGCTGACCATGATTCATTCGTGCTATGGGATAATCTGTGTTCCGATGCCGCGGTCGGTGAAGAGCTCAAGGAGAAGGGAATGGGGAACACTGCCATCAAGGATGTGCGTCTTGGAGACCCCCGCCATGATTGCCTTCACGCACCCCCGCACCTTGGGAATCATGCCCCCCGTGATGACGCCCGATGTAATCAAATCCTCAACCTCACTCACACGGATGGTGGGGAGTATGCTGGATTCATCGCCCGGCTCGCGATAAATCCCCTTCACGTCCGTAATCAGGACGAGCTTGGCAGCCCTGAGGGATGCGGCAATCTCCGCAGCCACGGAATCGGCGTTGATATTAAAGGTCTGCCCCGTCTCATCCACTCCGAGGGGCGAGATGACAGGTATGAACTGATTTTCGGCGAGGAGGGAGATGATACCTGGACGGATTTCCTCCACCTCGCCCACAAAACCAATATCGGCGCTCACGCCCTTTTCAGAGTCATTGATGCCCATCTTGCGCGCCGCTATGAGTCCGCCATCCTTGCCGCTGAGTCCCACGGCGTGACCGCCGGCATGGTTGATGCGGTTCACAATCTCCCCATTCAATTTCCCCGCCAGAACCATCTCCACAACATCAAGGGTCTCGGCGTCCGTAACGCGCTGACCCTCCACAAAACGCGGCTTCATGCCCAGCTTCTTCATAAGGGCGGAGATTTCCGGTCCGCCTCCATGAACCACCACCGGATGCATCCCGACATGTTCCATGAGGACTATATCCTGAATCACCGTGCGCTTAAGCTCCTCGTCAATCATGGCATTGCCGCCGTATTTGATGACGATGGTTGCACCGCGGAAGATGTTAATATAAGGCATCGCCTCCACCAGAATGCGGGCGCGCTCAATGAGTTCTTCCAGCGGAAGATTGCGCAGGTCTTTCAATTCAGATTTCATTCTCTCATTCCCCCAAAACAAATCGAAAGACAGATGTAAGCCATGTCATTTCCAAAAGCAATACATTCTTATCTAAGGAACAGGGTAATCATTTTCTCATAATTTCCAGGGCGGCGTTAAAGGCGAGGATATAACCATAAGCGCCGAATCCGGCAATCTGTCCGCGTACCACTGCGGCAATATAGGAATGATGGCGGAAATCCTCCCGCTCCGTATATATCATAATGATTATTAATATCTTGCTGTCGGTGCATTTTATATAATGCGCTCATTTTTTTGACTTGACTTGAAAAACGTATCTGGCTATCAGATAATTTTAAAAATAGTTTCAATATCGAATCTGATTGTTATGCCCGCAAAACATCGGAGCACACAGAACATTATTTAATCCGTGGGCGTGCAATACTGGGTTTGCGTCCGCGCCAGCCAATACGGCTCCTGGAGCGACCATGCCACACACGTGGCAAATGTGTAATGATGAAAAGAAGGCTCTATCGCCTGAAGCGTTGGCGCATACTTATTCTTTTTTGAGGATAGAACCATGTTGAACAGGTTTAACAATTTGGACGTTAAATTATTTTCATATCGTAAGGTATTTCTTCTGGTCTTATTTATTACAGTTCAATTGTTGTGTTTTGTGAATATTATTCTGGCTCAGGGACAGAATGTTGAGTTGGTGAGGCAGATTGGAGGGAAATTCAATACCGTTGCGGTTGATGGGAAATATGATTACATTGGGGAAGGAGAAGAAGTAGTTACAGAGCCAATGTTAACATTTTCTGGACATTACGGTTGGGTAACAAGTGTTGCGTTTTCTTATGATGGAAAAATGGTTGTATCTAGTGATGATGATGGGAAAGTTATTGTATGGGATTCAACCACAGGTAACAAGATTATAACCATTATACTTAATAGTTGGTGGCCTCATGTAGCCTTTTCGAGAGATGGAAAACAAATTTTAACCGCTGGAGAAGGAGAACATGCAGCTAAAATATGGGATATTACCACAGGACAAGTTATATATACATTTCCAAGTTATGTGGATGCTTCTGTTTTATGTGCATGTTTTTCACCCAATGAAGATAGGATCCTAATGGGTTGCTATTTTACAGCAAGATTATGGAATATTAAAACATATCAATATCTACAATTTTATTCTACATGGCCAATTTCAAATCGTGATGTTCATTGTGTTGCTTTTTCTCCAGATGGGGCAAAGATATTGACTGGTATAAGTGGAGGACCGGAAGGAATAGTTGCGGATTTATGGGATGCTGAATCTGGGGAATGTTTATATTCTTTTTCAGGTCATACATCTCCCATATATACTGTATGTTATTCACCAGATCAATCTATTATTGTCACAGCATCCTCTGGCGAGATTAAAATATGGGATGGATTATTGAAAAATGAAATAAAGACATTAGGAGGATTAGGTGGTGGTGATGTAGTTATATCACCTGATAGTCAAAAATTATTAATACCAACAAATGATGGAGCAATCATCTATAACATGAAAACAAATAATATTGATGTCAGATTTTCTGGTCATGATAAATATAAATCCGTTACATCAGTGGCATTCTCATCAGATGGATGTCAAATTCTTACTGGTTCCACTGATAAAACCGTCAAAATATGGAATATTCCTATTAAAGGAGATAATCTTTCTTTTCTGACCCCAACAAATAATAATAACTTCTTAGCTGGAGAAAATATAATCATCACAATTCGTGCCACAAAAGATGGTTCCCCAATTCCTAACGCTCATATTACAGTCAATCTTTCAATTGGAACCAGAACCTGCACTTACACTGGTTTCCATGATGATGGAATAGATGGCGATGAAAAGGCAGGTGATGGCATCTATTCCAAGAGTATCGCCTTACCTGTGATAACTGGTTCATACACCCTCTCTGCCCATGCCACATATCAGGAAGGTGACCAGGCGAAGACCCTTGATGCGACCCCCATTAATATTACCATTGGAAAAGCCACTGCCGCCTTGCGCATCTCAGGCAAGGTGGGCGACGGATCGGGCCAGCCAGTTAATATCAATACCCTTGTGAATCTTGAAGGGAACGTCTCTGTTTCAAGCGGGCAATTGCCAGCTGGAATAACCGCTTCAGTAACAGTGACAAAACCTGATAAGACTCAAACAAATATCTCACTTACATCAACGAATAATACTCTTTTCACCGGTCAGGTTCAGCTTGATCAGGCTGGTGAATATGAATTTCTCTTTCAACCTATCCCACCGGCGGGCAGTGGTTTAATTGCAGGAAATCAAAGTAAAAAAGTAAGAGTCGTTATTGGAGATTTATCCATCAATATAATTTCTCCCGAGTCTCATTCTTATATCAATGTTATTAAAATTGATCTCGATTGCACAGTAATGCCAACTCAACTGGGAACAATCGTCAGGGTTTATAGAGGGGATGATCAAATAGCCTCCCTGTTTGGTCCGGTATCCACTCCTAATGATTCCAATCGTATACATTTCACTGGCGTTTATTCAAACATTGCCGGAGGCCCGGTTACTTTGCGTTTTGTTGCGGAACACCCCTATTATAGATCGGCTGAGAAGAGTATAGATTTCACTATTAATAGTATATTTTATGAAACCCTTTCTGAATATTTGAAAAGAATAGAAAGCCCCCCTCTGTCTATTCCATCACCTTATGAACCATTTGATGGTCGCGCCTATCCTGATCTTTCAACTGTCCGACAGCAATTGGATTATGTTTCCGATGAAATGGATTTGCTTGTTGCAGGGGCGGATTGGCTGGAAGCTGAAATAACGGATTCATTCATTGATGCTGTAAAAGAAACTATCTTTTTGGGATTCCAGATAGGTTATAATGCTGAGCCTCCGCATCAAAGGACAATCAAATTCCAAGTTCCGGTGATTGAGTGGCCCGCTAATAATGCGGCTGAGGAATTTTATCAAGAGGCAACAAACATATATAGAAATGGTGCTTTGGGGAGAGATGTGGCTCATTTTATAAATACGGGTGAGGTCACTCGTCTTTTAAAATGGTATATTGCCGGACCTGTTGCAACAAAGGGTTATGAAACGGCGATTAAAAAAGGTATAAGCATGGGAGTAGATATCGCGGTGCCAGCCATTAAAGAAGTCTTTAAATGGGATGGGGGAACCCTGGCTTTTGCGCAAAGTCTTTGGGATAGGGATTGCCCATCTGTCTATAATCCCATGCGAAATAAGGTCTCGGAAGTTCGGCAGGAATTGGGGAATCACTATATCAAGAATGAACCACAAATTATTGAACATTTAAAAAGTGTAATGGCGGCGAATGATGTCAGGCTCAACTGGATGTTTGAAGATCTTTATGCATTTCACAGAAGGCTTTATGAAAAACAACATTCAAGTATTGGATTATGGGAAATTGCAGGTATCGCTCTGACTATCAGCGCTATTGCCTTTCCTGCAACAGCGCCCATAGCTATAGTTTGCGATTTATATTCCACCGGCTGCATAATGAATGATCTCTTGAACATTGCTGAAGATCAACGGTTGAAGGCTTTTGCAGTTAATTCTCTTGGGATAGTTGTTCAAAATACCCAACTTATATGTCACAATTTATTGGCTGGTTTATCTGAAGTTCAGGCGGCTATTGTTAATCCAGACCATTCTCCATTGCCTCATCCTGGTTTGAAAATTGAATATGAAGGCGGATATATTCGACATGAGAAACAGATTGAAATTGAATATTCATCCCAGCCATTATGGGTTGTCAGTATGTTATATGCATCAATTCGTGTCACTAACACGGGAAATGAAGGCGATTTTATTGCACGGGCAAGTTGGTTTGACCCGAAAAGTGGTGGGGCATTTTATTCCACAAAGTTGTTTACTGCCGAAGGGAATGCAGGAAATGAATATTTCCATCTCAATACAAATGAAACAAAGAACGTTATAGTATATTTTTACTTTAAGCCATTTAAATACGGATCATGGGATTTTAATCCTATTGGCAAAATGGTTAACTATACATTCCTAACCACTGATCCTTCCGGTCAAAATGTGTATGCAGGCGGTATATCAAAAATGTTTGTGGATGTCATTGAATGGTTTCCTGGTAGAAATGAATCTACTGCCATCCATAAAGATCGAAGAATATTATCTGAGGAGGATGTCGCGGATTCTATCGAAAATCCAATTTGTGCAACAGCGGATAAAATTCCTTCTTGTAGGAATTTCAAAGGACGAATCATAGTAAAGAATCCTTTTTCTTTCCCAATTACATATACACTTCAACAGCCAACTTCAACAACCATCACTCTCAACTCGATTGATACAACAACTTCAAGTTCAACAGAAGGGCTTTTCTGGAATATTGGGCTTTCGGCCAATGAAACAATCTCCCATGAATTCCAATTTTCGACAAATGTTCCTATTGGGGAGGCGTTCAATCTTCCCAAAACACAACTGGAAATTCATAATCCTCTTGGTTCGGGCTTGAAATTTGAAGCAGAATATCCAACTCTCTATGCCCCATCCAAAACCCTTGCTTATGTGAATTTCCCCAATGGCTATGATTCTCAAAAAATGCCATTTCTTAACTTCCATCTTCAAAATCTTACTTCTGATACAGTTAATATGACCTGCAGGTCTATTGTTGAAAATACATCGGGAACACTTGTTGAATCGAGTGTTCACAACCTGAGTCTTGGCGAATCGGAGGCGACAACGCTTACGGTTAGTTTGGATTTATCTCTAAATGTGGATTACTACGTTGTCCGCGCCATTGTTGAAGAGGACGGACGGGAGATTTTGAGAGAAGCCGAAACAGTGGTGAATCGGGAAATAACTATAAAAGATCTTGTGGATTATCTTTTAGGAAGACAATCTCTTCAACTGGGTCAGTGGGAAGCGGCAAATATGAATGGCGACGACCGAATAGATATCGCTGATCTTATCACATTGATCAAAAAAGGAAATTTGGTTAATAAGTAAAGTAATTGGACTGGAATCAGCGGCTAATTACTTTCTCATAATTTCCAGGGCGGCGTGAAAGGCGAGGATGTAACCATAAGCGCCGAATCCGGCAATCTGTCCGCGTACCACTGCGGCAATATAGGAATGATGGCGGAAATCCTCCCGCCCGTAAATGTTGGAGAGATGCACCTCAACGGCGGGGATTTTCACCGAGGCGAGGGCGTCCCGAATGGCAACGGAGGTGTGAGTGAAGGCGGCGGGGTTGATAATGATACAACCGGTGTCCGCACGAGCCTTCTGAATCTTATCCACAATTTCACCTTCATGATTGCTCTGGAAAAATTCCACCTCAACCTTTGCCTTCCTTGCCAGCTCAGTCAGTTCCGACTCAATCTCCTTCAGGCTCTTTGACCCGTAAATCTCAGGCTCCCTCTCCCCTAAGAGATTCAGGTTAGGACCATTTATCACCAGCACCTTCTTTGCCATTTCTTACTCCCGTGTTTATCCGCCTCAGGCGGACACAGAATTTCAATCTTCGTGTCTCTGTGCCTCTGTGTAAGATTAGTTTTAAAGGAACGGACTTTTGAATATTGCTATACTCCTCATGACAGGTCACTTTTCACTCCCCATTTCACACAGGACATTCAGAATCTCTTTTTCAGGTATGTCATCTCGCACTTCCACCTCGCCGATTTTTTTCGGCAGGACCATGCGTATCTTGCCGGCTCGCACCTTTTTATCCTTCCTCATGCGTCCCATAATATCCTCCGGGTCAAGAATACCACATCGGTATGGCAGCTTTGCCTTCACAATTACTTCCCAGAGTCTCTGGCTCTGCATGTCATCGAACATCCCCATTTTAACAGCGATGCGCGCGGCTGCAATCATACCAATGGCAACCGCCTCACCGTGACGGTATTTCCGATAATTCGTCAGGGCTTCAATTGCATGTCCTATAGTATGGCCAAAGTTCAATATGGCGCGAATGTTCGCCTCTCTTTCATCCTTCGATGTAATCTCGGATTTAATCTCACAGCAACGCTTGATGATGTGCTCCAGAGATTCCTTCTCGTCATTGACAAGGCGTTCCATCTCATCCTCAAGTGTCAGGAAAAGTTCGTCATCACGTATCACGCCATATTTTATGACCTCGCCAAGTCCGGCGCGGAACTCCTCGGGCTGCAGGGTCTTCAGGACATCCGTGTCAATGAACACAAGGCGGGGTTGATAAAACGCCCCAATAAGATTCTTGCTCAGCCGGTGATTAACACCCGTCTTTCCGCCCACACTGCTATCCACCATCGCCAAGAGTGAGGTGGGCATCTGGATATAATGGACGCCCCTCATGTAGGTGGCGGCGGCAAAACCGGTGATATCACCCACCACACCCCCGCCCAGGGCAATCAGGGTGCAGCCGCGGGAATAATTATATTCTGCAAGAAAATTAAAAACCTTCTCCACCTCTGCAAGCGTCTTATACTCCTCACCCATCGGGAGAAAAAGGTCATCGGCGTCAAACCCTGAACTGTGCAAGCTCGCCAGCACCTTTTCCGCATAAAGAGGTCCAACGCGCTCATCCGAGATGACAAGGACCTTCTCATCCGGGACGAGTCCCCTTATTGTCTCGCCCACCTCCTCCAGCCATGCGGAGGATATCAGGATGTCATACGACCTCTCACCAAGTTCCACCCTGACCTTTTCCATAATCGCGCCTCTTCATGGGAATATCCCATGCATGTTATGCCTGAAAAACTTAACCCATCCATCAACCTGTATATTATACTCTAATATAATGAAGTGTAAGATGTTATCAATAAAAAAATTGGAGGATGTGTGTTTCTTTTACACCATCCTCCAGTTATGTTTTCCGTTACAGGTCAGTTATTTGGATTTTTTTCTTTTT
>JAPLSR010000329.1 GCA_026398545.1 Candidatus Sumerlaeota bacterium
GCGAGATGGTGGCGGAAGGCGGCGTCCACGCGGTTTCGGAGCTCTGCCGCCGCCTTCTCAGTAAACGTTATGGCAACAACATTATCTATCTTCAGGTCAGAATCTGCAAGGAAAAGTGAAATGTAACGGGAGACGAGAACGCGGGTCTTGCCGGAGCCTGCGCCAGCGGCGACGATGATATCGCGTCTGGTATCCAACGCCTTTTGCTGATAAGGATTAAGTTCTAAATCATTATTCATGATTGACTTCTTTCAGGGAGCGGGGCGGGAAGTCAAGGGTTTTGGTGAAGGGAATTCTCATTGACATGTATTCTCATGATGCGGAAATCGTGTTTGTCGTTTGTTCAAGGATGATAAATGATATTAACACAATGATAATTGGAGTATGAAATGAGGGGAAATAAGGTTGATGTCAAGGTGATGCGGGAGCCAGGATGTGATGATTTGAAACTGCCGGAATATCAGTCAGAGAGCGCCTCAGGCATGGACATCTCCGCCGCTGTGGATGGAGAGGTGATTATCCCCCCCGGGGGATTCTGCCTTGTAAATACCGGTCTCCGCATGGAAATCCCGAAGGGATACGAGGGGCAGATACGCCCCAGGAGCGGACTCGCCGCAAGTTACGGCATCGGCATACTGAACACCCCGGGCACAATTGACTCGGATTATCGGGGCACGGTGAGGGTGGTTCTTTTCAATTTCGGCAAGGAACCGTTCGTAATTCGCAGGGGAGACCGCATTGCGCAGTTGGTGATTGCCCGGACGGAGCGCGCAAGGCTGACCCTTGTTAATGACATCGAAGAGACGCCACGGGGAGATGGTGGTTTTGGTCATACGGGAATTTGAAACGCTTTATTTCCTATCTGCCCTTTTTTGAGGAGAACAGGTCATTCACAAGGATTGCAAAGAGGAGGAACAGACAGACAGGCAGTGATAAAAGGAAAGCGAGGAGCGCCAGAAAGGGTCTTAATTGCCCTGTTTTTTTATAAAGCCGATACCAGAGCTTTCCCTTGAGTGTCAGGAGCTCTCTTTGAGTTTCCTCAAGACGGCGCCGCAAATCATCAATGCGGTGTGACTGGTTTTCAAAGGCAAGGAGTGCGCCCCCTTTTCCCTTGCGGTAGTATGGGGAAGTGCAAAAATCAGTCAGAGGACGGATGGTTTTTGTCCAGTCAAATCTCTCACGGATAAGCCTGAGAGCAGACTCGCCTTTTTCCTCCAGATTTGCCTTTCCCTCTAAAATATTTCGCACCGTGTCCTTGAATCCCTTCTCATCATCGGGGTTAAGACACCAGCCGGCGCCGCTGCTGGATATATACTCCGAGAGCTCCGCATAGTTGTTGTATATTACGGGAAGTCCGCACCAGAGATAGACAATCGTCCTCGTGGTGAAGGCAAGCTCGCGTTCGGGATTGCGGTCGCATAAGTCCAGCGCCACGCCAGCGTGGATATATTTCTCACAGAGTTCATGAAAAGGAATCAGCCCGCTCATGACCACGCGGGGATGCTCCTCCAGCCGTTTCAGCAGGCGGTCGAATTTCCCGCCTGAGACATCCAGTGTGGGATGCATCCCGCCGAAGAAGAGGAGTTTGCCCCTCTTCACTTCGTCAAAGGTCTCAAGCAGCCAGTTTAGTTGCCGTTCCGGATTCTGCCAGGGGAGAAACATCCCGCCATAGACAAATGTTTCGGGGTCGCGTTGGATCCGCCTCAGGCGGACAGGCGGGTTTGGGTCTATGGAAAATGGGATAATGGGAAGGGTATCCATATTAACAGGATATCCCGCCATGGCAAGAAAGGGGAGAAAATAAAACCTCTGGAACTTTCCGGAGCATGTAACAAAATCTGCAAGTCTCAGGGCATGGAGTTTCTCCGTCAGGTTTTTCTCAAAATCCATGTTGAAGGTTTTTTGTGGGTCTGCGGGCGATGAGGCGGCGCCGCTCCAATAATACCTTTCAAGAAGGTGGGGACCGGCGAGGTCAAGAGCAACCGGGCACGGAGCCTGTTTCAGGTGACTCATCAAGCCCCAGTGCTGGAAAACAATCACATCCGGTCTGGTTGTGTTGACAAATTCAGTGAGGAGATGCCTCTGGAAGAGATTTTTTTTCGGCGAGAAGGCTTCATCATAGATGGATTTCCCCTCGACCGTCTCCTGTGGCATGGCAACCGTGACCTCAAGTCCTGCGGAGCGGAGTCCCTCCGCCAGACCCCAGGCGCGGAGTCCCGCCCCCGTGGTTATCAT
The DNA here is from genome assembly GCA_026398545.1 of Candidatus Sumerlaeota bacterium. Classification (GTDB taxonomy): domain Bacteria; phylum Sumerlaeota; class Sumerlaeia; order MWCT01; family MWCT01; genus JAPLSR01. Next base: position 2,236 of record JAPLSR010000329.1, read on the forward strand.
TCCCCGAAAGGGAAGCGGTTCTGTTGTCAATAAAAGGACATGGGTCATCGGCTTACAGGGCTCCTTATCTCTCCCTTTCCTTTTTGCCTTTCAATTTCACGCAGTTCCAGTTCATAGAGGAGCGCCCTTTCAAACTCCTCATCCAGCTCAATAAGGTAGTTTGTCTGAATAGAGAAGTTATATGCCCCGAACGTGACGGTGATTTTTTCTTCCGGATTTCTCAGCAGCCAGAATTCACCCATGATTTGATACCGACCGGGTTTAAGTGGGAATTGTTCATGGGATTTCATGTTTTTGACAAACCTCACCGACTCATGACCGACATCTTCAGAGGTCACTGTTATTGCGCCATAGAAGGCGCGAAGCATGTAATAAAAATCAATATGTGTCAGGGGCTCATCCCACGGCGTCTCAACCCCCTTAATCTTGATGTGGAGTTTATATTGAAAGAGATGCCCCGGGGTGCCTGGTGTTGGGGTCGACGTGGCATATAATCGTCTGCGCAGGACTTCAATATCGGGTGTGGCGGTTACCATAAGCGGTCCGGATTGAACCATAGGAACGGGATGGGTTATGACAAATTCCTCGAGGCTCTTATTATCAAAGACCACTTTTTTTTCGACATCTTTTTCAGGTTGCAATGTCAGGGTTGTTGTAGTGACGATGGGTCGGGGCTGAGGCGATGGTGAGGGGGGAGGCGTTTTTGCCGGAGCGGGAGACTGCAGGGGCGATGGAATAATCGGGTGAGGTGGAGTCGGCGTTGGCTTGGGTGGATGGGCCATTCGGGCAACTGGTGTTGGAAACATAGTCAGGGTGCGTGTGGTGGGAAATGATTTCAGTTCAACAGTTGATGTTGTGAAAGAGGTGCGCGCAGTTATTGCGGGCGCCGGTGAGCGGGTGGGTTGAGATGCCTTTGTCAGGGTTGGCGCAGGTGATTCAATTGTTATCCTGACGGGCGTGGGTTCCGGAATTTTTACCGGTGTCGGCGTTGCGGAAAGTGTGGGCGTGGTGGATGAAAAACCGGAAAAGATGTCTGAGGGACTGATTTTCATGACATCCTGAGCGGACGCCCATGCCGGAATAAAACAGATGAGAGAAAATAAAATAGGCATTATCTTCATCGGATTTTATCAAATCCCCCCGCTGCGATAAAACAACACAGATATTGCGTCTGATAGACAAGCTCGTCATGGCTGAGTTTTGTATGAATGAAGGTAACATGATTTTTCCGGAGGGTTTCAGTTGTGACATCATCGTCCAGCAGGATATTGAATTTATCAATCCCAAGTTTCTGGAGGTCACTCATAATCTCCACATTTTCCCCCATCAGGTGGTCAGTAAAAATACTTATAAGGCGTCCGCCGGAACGCGCCGCCCAGCTGGAATAACTGGAGAGGTTGGCATAAGCGGCATCTAAGAGATAGACCTCTTTTATATAATCTTCAAGACCGCCCACATTGAGGCAGAAGGCAATGGGGCGATAGCCACCGCTGTGGCCTGAGAGGACAATTCTCCCCAGCTTGCGACTCTTTATCTTCCCCTCCCCATAAAGAAAATCCACCGCTTCAATCACAAGATGTTTCAGCCCATCCGGCTCTTCCATCTTGCCGCAGGTAGAGTCCTGCACATCCCTGGGTCCCTGAGGAAGAATCATGATGACATTGCGCCCCGCTTCATGGAGTTGCTTCCTCAGGTGGAATTGTTCAATCTCATTTTTGACATTGTTCAGGTGTCCATGGAAATGAATAATGAGGTCAACCGTATCTTTCTTTTCGTAATTTGCGGGGATGAGAATGCCGACACTGCTATCACTGTAATGGGTTGCGGAGGTATAAACCGTGTTCTCAAAGGTATATCCCTTTTCCCGGCTCTTGTGGGGAAATGGAGCGTTCTTCATCGGGACGATGGTATATTCTCCCCGTTCATCGGAAAACCATTTTCCCTTGCCAGAACCGCAAAAGCCGATTGTTTCGCCCATAACTGTCAAAGACGCCACAAGGAACAGGAACTTCATGTTTTTTAAGACCTTTTCATGTGTGACGATGAGATTTGTCATGAACTCAAATGGCTCATACGCAGAGCTCAAACTATGGTTACGAAAATTTGCGGCGGGTCGTCAAGGTATAATTGGGCTGGTAGCCGAATCCGCCGGCGATTTCCCCAAAAGGCGGGAGAAGAGGTCTGCCGCCTCCCTGTCATCCGGTCGCAATGAGAGATAAACCTTCATGGAATCCTGCGCCTTCTTTTTATCGCCCGACCTGAGATAAAGGAGCGCAAGATTATAATGGGCGAGAGGCTGGACGCGCCAGTCAAGGGCAACGGCTTTTTCAAAATGCCTTCTCGCCTCATCAAATCTTTCTGAGGCAAGGCAGCTCTGCGCCAGATTGAAATACATTCGCGCATTATCAGGCTCCAGACGAATTGCCTCCCAATAAAGATGAATCGCCTGCATAAAATCCTTCCGGTCATGGTAAAGTGTGGCAAGGTTGGCAAGCGCATAGGCGGTCGGCTGGACGCTCAGGGATTTCTGATATTCAGCGATTGCATCCGTGACGCGGTCTTCGGATTTATATATCAGCCCGAGGGCATTGTGATACTGGGTTGCCTCTTCTTTTTCCATCCTGACGCCGGAATCATTGAGTATGAATATAAAAATCGTCCATATCCCCGCCACAATCAGCGCATTCTTCCAACGGCGCTCCCGCACCCATGTTGCCATTACCTCAATTGTGTATGCCCCAACAAGGCAAAGGAGAGGGATTATCGGGATTCGATATCTGGCTGTTATAAAAAATGGGATAAGCGTTATCATATACATAATGATGATAGATAAAAGGAGCATCTTCCGACGGTCCGGTTTCAGGAGGAATAGTCCCAGAGCGATGAGGGCGAGGGGACCAACAAGGGTAAAATTCACAAGGTGCCAGCGAAGGGCGGGCATCAGGTTCTTCATCTGCTCCATGCTGTAAATCTGAGCGATTTCCGCACGTCCCCAAAAATAATAACACTTCAAGAAGAGCAATTTTGTGAAGCGTGCAGGACACTTTCTGATAAAATCCAGGGCGCGTGTGCGCCAGTAATGAGAAACCTCCGAGGAGCATAAAGGTGAACGACCAAGGACTCCCTCAGCAATGCGCCGCCCGCTCGGGTCCTGGTCCATATCAACAAGGGGGGGCATTACAAAGCGCCCCGAGGCTCTCTCATTATTGCCTATGAAGAAATTGAAGCCTGAGTTGGATGTGATGAGAATAAAATCCCTTTCGGCAAGATAATTATGAAGTGTGGCGGGGGCAACACCGGCAATGATACCCACACTGAACAAAACCGCCTGTTTGATTGTTCGCTCAGAAATAATCTTTCCGGAGTCATGATATCCTGTCACAGCCATCCAGATGATTATTGCAGGGGCAAACAGGAGTGTATTACCTCTGAACAGGCAGGAGATGCCCAGCATGAAGCCGGCAACCAACCATCGAAAGGGATTTTTTCCCTCTTCACTCTTTATGAAAATCCACAGGAGCACAAGAATCAAAAAAGCCATGGAGGTTTCTGATAACAGGGTTTGTTCATAAAAAAGGGCGGGTTTGTAAAGGGCGTAGAGGGCGGCGGCGATGAGTCCTGCGGAAGGCGAAAAGATTTTGCGCCCCAGAATATAGAGCAAAAGACAGCAACCCAGCCCCAGCGCCATTTGAAAAATCCGTGGGGTAACAGGCGCAGTCCCGATAATCTTGTAAATCAGCCCGATAGTATAAGGATAGAGCGGTCCCATGAAGAATGCCCGCTCCTGGATAAGCCGTCCGGAGGCAACACTTCTTGCCATGAGGTCGTAATAACGGGCATCAAGGGTGGGGTGAAGATAGAATGGCGTTGCGCTGAACTCTAATAAAAATATGACACGTAAAATTGTTCCAATAAGCAGGATGGCAATCAGAAGTATGCGCTCGCGATTTTTTAATAAAGACACAGACCCGCCTCTCTATCTTTTAACTGGTTGCAGAAAAAATAAGGGAAGTCCCACGCCTTCTTCGCCTTTCCAATCATCGCGATACAGTCTGAATAATAGTTCAGGTTGTCATCAAGGATAAAATTTGTTTGTGAATGGGCGGGCTGCAATGACATTGATTTTATTTCAACAGGCTGAAAATGCCTTGACTCCTGCTCTTTGGAATTCGTAGAAAATTATATTTGCATTCTGTTAGTGACATTTTGCTTTGTGCCTTTTTTGCAATCAGCTATTATAACATATATGGTCCAGTGTGAAATTGATGGCAAAATTACTCATTCCCAATGCCGGTGAGATATTTTCAGATATCTTTGTAACGCGCTTTGATAAAAAGATTCCGCATGTTTCAGTATATTCGCGGATGGACCTGAAATACTATATGGCAAACAAAAAGAGCCGGCTGAAAAAGGCTTACCCCGCTCTTGATGACAGGGCTATTGACCGTCTCATTACTGAGGTGCCGGTGGTGGATTTTGCCCGCGACTTACAGAAGGATAAAATCCTCATCGGGAAAATCAGGCAGTGTTATACCAGTCACAACCGCGCTTTTCACTGGTGGTCCAGCGTGATAGATGTGGACGCTGTTCTTATGGACGCCGAGTCCGGCAAGCCTGTCTGGTCTGGCAATATCAGCCTGCGAAAAAAATTCCATTCCCAGTATAGCACCATGGAGGTGGCGGCAGACAGGCTCATCAACAGGATGAAAAAGGAATATTTTGATAAATAGAAGAGTCCATGAACAAAAACGACGATGATAAAGGGCTGACTCCAAGGCAGATTGTAGCCGAGCTGGATAAATATATTATCGGGCAGGACAGGGCAAAGAAACTGGTTGCCATCGCCCTGCGCAATCGGGCAAGACGCCGCTGCCTCCATGAAGATATCCGTGAAGAGGTCTATCCCAAAAACATTATTATGATAGGACCCACAGGGGTGGGAAAAACGGAGATTGCCCGGCGCCTTTCCAAACTCGCCTACGCCCCCTTTGTCAAGGTGGAAGCCACAAAATACACAGAGGTGGGCTATGTCGGGAGGGATGTGGAAAGCATGGTCCGCGACCTCACCGAGGTCGGCGTCAATTTGGTAAGAGAGGAAAAGACGTCCGAGATTCGCGGAAGGGCGGAGGAACGCGCCAGTGAAAGGCTCCTTGACCTTCTTCTCCCACCGCCGCCTCATCTCTCCCGCTCCGCGCGTCAGCGCAAAAAAGGCGGGGAGATTGTTTATGACATGGAAGGGCTCCCCGAAGAGGAAAAGGAGCGTTTCGAGCGGTGGCTCCGCACTCGCCAGAAGATTGAGCAGCAGCTCAATGATGGTCTTCTTGAGGAAAGGGATGTGGAATTTGAGATACAGGTTCAATCTGGACCCATGGTCGAGGTCCTTGCAGGTGGACCCGGTCTTGAGGAGATGGGCATCGATGTCAAAGGTCTTTTTGAGAAGATGCTTCCTAAAAAGACAAAAAGTGTGAAGATGCCTGTGCGGGATGCCCGCCGCATCCTCACGGATGAAGAGGTGGAAAAACTCCTTGATATGGACAAGGTCATCAAGGAAGCCGTGCAGCGCGTGGAACAGTCCGGGATTGTATTTATTGATGAGATTGACAAGATTGCCGGTCGGGGAACGCCCGGACATGGACCCGATGTCTCCCGCGAGGGCGTCCAGCGCGACCTTCTGCCCATTATTGAAGGCTCAAAGGTTATAACAAAATACGGGATGGTCTCTACCGACCACATCCTTTTTATTGCGGCAGGCGCCTTTCATCAGACAAAACCCTCTGACCTGATTCCCGAGCTACAGGGACGTTTCCCCCTGCGTGTGGAATTGAATGACCTTGGCGTGGAGGAATATCGTCGGATTCTAACGGAACCGAAGAATTCTCTGACAAAACAGTACACGGCTCTCCTTGCAACTGAGGGGGTGAATGTCATTTTTACAACGGATGGGATTGATGAGATCGCCCGTTCCGCTTATGAGGTGAACCAGCGGATGGAGAATATCGGGGCGCGCCGCCTCTATACCATCATGGAACGACTCCTTGAGGATATCTCATTTGATGCGCCCCACACTGATAATAAGGAGCTCACCGTTAATCGTGAATTTGTTCAGAACACCCTTTCCGGAATTATCCAGGATGAAGATTTGAGCAAATTTATTCTTTAATGGCAGGAATTATCATGATACACGAAAAGGTCAAAAACCCCGAAGACCTTAGAAAACTCAATATCGGGCAACTGAAAATCCTTGCCCAGGAAATCCGGCAGGAAATCATACAGGTCATATCCGAGGTGGGTGGACATCTCGCCTCCTCACTTGGAACTGTGGAACTTACTATTGCCCTTCATTATGTCATGAACACCCCGCAGGACAAGCTTATATGGGACGTGGGACACCAGGCTTATGCCCACAAGATTCTGACCGACAGGGGGGAGCGTTTTCATACCCTGAGGGAAATGGAGGGATTGAGCGGTTTTCTCAAGCGTCATGAAAGTGAATATGACGTCTTCGGCGCGGGACACGCCAGCACCTCACTTGCGGCAGCCTTCGGGATTGCCCGTGCCCGCGACCTCAAAAAGGAGGACTTTAAGGTTGTTGCCGTAATTGGCGACGGCTCAATGACCTGCGGGCTTGCCTATGAGGCGTTGAATTCCGCATCCGCTTTCGGAACGGACTTCATGGTCATACTGAATGACAATGAGATGAGCATTGCCCGGAATGTCGGCGCCATCCCTAAGATGTTCAGCCGGTTCATATCGGATGAATGGTATAATTACTCCAAGGTGAGACTGGAGGGAATGGTTAATCGACTCCGGTTCGGGCAACATAAAATCGGCGAGGGGATTGTGAAATTTTCCCACCGCGTTGAGGAGTTTGTGAAGGGTCTTATCGTTCCAGGTATCTTTTTTGAGGAGCTGGGATTTCGATATGTAGGACCGATTGACGGCCACAACCTGGATGTCCTTCTCCCGACCTTGAAGACGATTCTTAACTCCAAGGGTCCCCGCGTTCTCCATGTGATGACTATGAAGGGAAAAGGATACTCATTCGCTGAAAAGAACCCTGAGAAATACCACAGCGCATCGCCATTTTTTATCGAGACCGGCGAACCTAAGCAGAAGGGTGGGCTGACTTTTACGGACGCCTTTGGCAGGGCAATTCTGGAGCAGGCGGAGAAGGATGAGCGCATTGTGGCAATCACGGCAGCAATGCCCGGCGGGACTGGTCTCAGTGAATTTGCTCAACGGTTCCCTCAGCGCTTTTTCGATTTTGGCATTGCGGAGAGCGCCGCCGTTATCGCCGCGGCAGGAATGGCATGTGAGGGATTGAAACCCGTTGTAGCCATTTATTCCACATTCCTCCAGCGGGCATTCGACATGCTCGTTCATGATGTAGCGCTTCAGGGACTGCCAGTTGTCTTCGCCCTTGACAGGGGAGGCATAGTCGGACAGGACGGTCCCACGCATCACGGCACATTTGACCTCTCCTACCTGCGCATGATTCCAAATATGACAATCATGGCTCCGCGGAGTGAGGAGGAGCTGCGCAACGCCCTGGCAACGGCGCTGGTTCATGAAAATGGTCCCGTCGCCTTCCGATACCCACGCGGGGGGAGCGGTCTGAAAAATATAAATCTGGAGCGGCCTGTCCGGATTTTCAAAACAGGCAGGGGAGAATGGCTGCGCAATGGCGAGAAGGCGGTCATTATCGGTGCTGGAACCATGACGAATCACGCCCTTGAGGCGGCGGAACTCCTCGACCAGGAAGGGCTCCATGTAGCCGTGGCGGATGCGCGTTTTGTCAAACCGCTGGATGAGGATATGATTCTCCAGGCGGTCGAAAAGTATGACCGAATTTTTACCGTTGAGGATAATACGGTGGCAGGGGGCTTTGGCTCGGCGGTTAATGAATTCCTCTCGAGCCGCGGCGTGGAAAAGTCATGCATAATGCTGGCATTGCCGGATATCTTTATTGAACATGGCACTCCAACTGAGCTGTATGAAAAATATGGGCTCTCACCCGCACGCATCGCGGACAGCGTCAGGGCTGTTCTGAGGGCTGGACATGACCGAATTCCCTATCCGGCAGCCTCCTCCACAAAAATATGACACAGGATTCCCCGTCTTTTAATCTCACCCTTTCATGGTTGAAAAATGGAATCAAAAAAGGAACGTCTTGACACAATTCTTGTAAAGCGGGGACTTGTTGAAAGCCAGGAAAGGGCGCGCCGCCTTATCCTTGCGGGACAGATTCTCGTGAAGGGAATTCCACAGCCCAAGCCGGGAATGCAGGTGCGCCCGGATGTTGAAATTTCTCTGAAGGAGTCCCTTCAGAAATATGTGAGCCGCGGGGGATACAAGCTGGAGGCGGCGCTCAACCGGTTCGGCATCAATCCCGCCGGTTGTGTGTGCATGGATGTGGGCGCATCTACAGGCGGATTTACGGATTGCCTCCTGCAGAGGGGAGCTGTCAGGGTATATGCCATCGATGTTGGATATGGTCAGCTCCATTTCCGCCTGAGGAATGACCCCAGGGTGCTCCTCAGAGAGAGGGTGAACGCCCGCCTCCTCTCAGAGAAAGAGGTCCCTGAGCCGGTTGACCTGACAGTGATAGATGTTTCGTTCATCTCGCTTAAGCTGATTCTGCCGGCGGTGGCGAGGCTTCTTGTTCCGGGTGGAGTGGTCATTCCACTCATAAAGCCCCAGTTTGAGGCGGAAAGGAAAAAGGTTCCCAGAGGCGGTGTGGTCAAGGACAGGGATGTACACCGGCAGGTGCTGGAGGCGATGCTCGATGAGTTTGGAAGGATGGGCTGGCTCGTCCTTGGACTGATGCCATCGCCGCTTATGGGCACATCGGGGAATCGGGAGTATCTGGCGCATATCAAACGTCCTATCCCTTTTGAGACGGCGTCGCCTCCGGACATAAATATTGAGAGTATCATTAAGGAAAATTCTGAAACCATTTGAACTGACCCGATGTCGATAATATCTGCCGAATTTCAAGATCGCCTGCGTTTTGAAAAGCGGTTGAGGCTTCTCAAATGGCTCGCCATTTTTATCTTTCTTATTCTCGCCTCGCGTATGGCGCAATGGACAATCTTGCGGCATCGCCAATATTCTGAGCTGGCGCGGAATAATTATGTCCATCCCCAGCGCCTTGAAGCCCCGCGGGGGCAGATATTCAGTCGCGACGGAAAACCCCTTGCCGTTAATCGCCTGACCTATTCCATCTGGGTCAGCCCCTTTCGCCTCTCTAAAGAGGAAATGCACAAAACAATTGTCTATCTTGAGGATGTTCTCGGGCGGGATTTTTTAGAAAAGGAAAAGTCTGCGCTGGCGCTGCGTCCCCGCTGGAAGTGGCAACTGCTTGCCCGAAATCTACCCATGGAACTGGCGGCGCCAATCCTTGAACGAAAGTGGGAACTCCCCGGCATCCGCATCACGCCCGATTTTAAAAGATATTATCCGGAAGGCGCTGTCACTGCATCTGTCATCGGATATGTGGGACGCATTTCGCAGGAGAGGATGTCCTCATATATCGAGAAAGGATACACCCCTGATGACCTCGCGGGGGTTGCCGGTATTGAAAACTCGTATGAGGACCTGCTCCGTGGCGAGGCGGGGACGGAGATTGTTCAACGTGATGCCCACGGACGCTATGTGGACACACTTGAAACATCCCCCGCGGTGCCCGGACATGATTTATATCTCTCCCTTGACCTTGATTTTCAGAAGCTCGCATATTACAAACTGGAGGGACGCCACGGGGTTATCATCGTCATGAACCCGGCAAATGGGAATGTCCTTGTCATGACCTGCTATCCCACCTATGACTCCAATGAGCCCGGGGCGCCTCCCAGACCCACCCGCCCTGTCTCCTATGTGAATAAGGCGATTCAGGAAAACTATCCGCCCGCCTCCACTTTCAAACTTGTAACAGCGATGGCGGGGCTTGATGCGGGAATCAATCCCCAGGAGGAATATGACTGTGAAGGCTCTTACATTTTGCCGGAGTGGGAAAAGCCCTTCATGTGCGAACTCCCGACAGGGCATGGGCGGATAAATATGAGGAACGCCATCAAGGAATCGTGCAATGTTTACTTCTATCAGATTGTAAGGAAGATAGGAGCGCCAAGGCTTTTGCAATGGGCAATCCTTTTCGGATATGGGCTGGAAACAGCCATCGACCTCCCCTTTGAGGTGGGTGGCAAGCTTCCTTTACAGTCTCCCGAT
>JAPLSR010000403.1 GCA_026398545.1 Candidatus Sumerlaeota bacterium
ATTCTGGGCTTTTCATAGTCCTCTGCCGCTAACGTTGCGACCAGAGACTCCTGGCCCCGCGATCACGATTCAGAACATCCATTTTGATGGAGCTTTGTGGGCGCCTGTCTGTATTGCTTACGCCAGAGGCGTCACCATATCAGGCAATAAAATATCGAATGTCAAGCCATATGATTCGGGCGAACCGATAATGGGTAAACCCGGATTGAACCGCCAGAATGGAATTATCTTTAACTCCGGTTATACTCAACCAATTCAAACTCGGAAGTACATACCGAATCTGCTTACTGGAAATATCATTATCGAGGATAATGATATTGACTTGGCTAATGAAGTTCCGACAAAGACGATGGCCCAGGGAGTCTATGTCCAATGGACGACAGGGGCTACCGTGCAAATTCTGCGCAATACCATTGTTAATTGTGCGAGGAGTTCCATAGACACGGTAGATAATTATCTTGGTCAAGAAGGAAGTGGGATGATTATTATTAAGGACAATAAACTTATAACAGGGATAGAAGGGATACCGCTTCCTACCCCAGCATATCCCAATATCATGACGATTGGATGGTTTTTTGACGTATCGGGTGGCTCTGATCCCCAGAGGAACTTCAAACATTATGTTCTCAATAATGCAATTAGGAGCCGTGGAAAAACTTCCGTGGGAATCACTGCCTTCACAGATGGAATTGTTGTGGTGAACAACAATATTTTATCCGAGGGGGCGGAGTCCCTTCCTTTATTTATCGCGTCCTCTGATGGATATGTGGCCTATAACAGGATGGAAGGAGAGAGTAATAGACCGGCGGTACTTATAAGGCCATGGAAGCCTTTGAAGGCAAGCAAAAATGTTCTGATCAGTAATGACTTCAGTCAGTTTAAGGGTTTGTCAGCGGAAGTGGTTTTTGAGAAGGATGCCTCCAACAATTTTTACAGCGGTATTCGTTGTAAAATTTCTGATAATGGATCCAATAATGTGATTCAGATTTCTGAAAAATAATGGGGGCCGATGAATGTGCAAAAACGAAAGTCATAAGGCAGGGTCAGAATTATCCCTGCCTTTTTTGCCCTCTACATATAGTGGTTCAGTCATGTGGGCAAAAAGTTGTGTTTGCTGCTATTTATTGCATTGACTAGTGACATCAAATGGTAACGATATCTTTCTCATTTGTGCAATTCCTTTGAATTCGTTTTTCAGGGCTATCCTCCATCACCTTCATGAATTCGAAAAACTGCGTTTCCGGCTCTTGCCGGGTCGCCTGCCCCATTGAAGTTGCCGTGATCGGCGGGATCACACCGCAATATTTGGACGACTCCATGCTGAATTTTTATAAATCCCGGATTCCCCTCCGCTGGGTTTGTCTACTGAATCTTCATTCTGGTAGGCCTTCTTTATTTAGCACCTCTTTCAGAATCTTGGTTCGCACTCCATAGGTAAGGAGATAGGGGGGTTCTGGGTTGACTTATGAATTGCAGGTGATAAGGGGGCACGCCGGTTGTAGAGAGGTGCGGGAGGATGTTTGAAAGATTGCCCGAGGTTTCTTAAACCCTTGGGCTTCCTCCTTTTTCAACTATAAAAGAGGGCTGAACTTTTTTTGAGAATGTTCAGCCCTCTTTTTCTCAGAAGATGCGGAAGCCGATCAGGAGGGCGAACACGGACATGATGAGACCGCTCCAGATCAGAACCATGCTCGTGTAGCCCATCACATCCCGGGCGGAAAGGCCGG
>JAPLSR010000314.1 GCA_026398545.1 Candidatus Sumerlaeota bacterium
ACAATTTTAATAAGGAACAAAGATGTATTTTATCGGGATTGATAGTGGAACGCAATCCACGAAGGCGCTGATTGCGGATGGCGAGACGGGCGAAATTCTGTCGACAGCGTCACATGCGACACCGTTGATTGAAAATCTGCCACCGGGGCATAAGGAGCAACATCCGGAAGACTGGTGGGAAGCGCTGAGGATTGCGCTCAAAGCGGCGCTGAAAAAGTCCGGGATTAATCCAGAGGATGTGCGCGGCATCGGCGTCTCAGGTCAGCAGCATGGCTTTGTTCCGCTTGATAAAGAGGGACGCGTTATCCGACCGGCGAAAATCTGGTGTGACACGAGCACAAGCCGCCAATGCGAGGAAATCCTTGAGCGTGTGGGCGGTCTGGCGCGCTGCATTGAACTCATTGGCAACGGCGTTCCCGCCGGTTTTACGGCATCCAAAATCCTCTGGCTGAAGGAAAATGAGCCGGAAAATTATGCCCGCCTGCAAACCGTGCTTCTGCCGCACGACTTCCTGAACTTCCGGCTCACAGGCGAGCGCAAGATGGAATGGGGCGACGCCTCGGGAACATCCCTCATGGATGTCCGCACACGCACATGGCGACGCGAACTTATTGATGCCGTTGACCCTGCCCTTATTGAAAAACTTCCCCCGCTGTTTCCCTCATACGAACCGGTGGGGCATATTCTTCCTGAGATTGCAGAAGAGTTTGGATTTTCAAAAGACGTCATTGTGAGCGCCGGCGGAGGGGACAACATGATGGGCGCCATCGGAACGGGCAATGTCCGCTCCGGAATTGTAACCGCCAGCCTGGGAACTTCAGGAACAATTTACGCATGCAGCGACACGCCTGTCATTGATTCCCGGGGGGAAATAGCCGCCTTCTGCGACAGCACAGGCAAATGGCTCCCTCTTTTATGCGTCATGAACGTCACGGTTTCCACGGAAATGGTGCGAACGCTATTCAATATGGACTTCGCCGCCCTGGACGCCGCCGTTGAAAAAACGCCGCCCGGCGCGGACGGACTTTTGCTCATCCCATATTTCGAGGGCGAACGCACGCCAAATGTGCCGGATGGAACGGGTGTCTGGTTCGGGGTCAACTCTCGCACGCACGACTCAGCCCATTATGCCCGCGCCGCCATGGAAGGCGCAAGTATGACCATGAACTACGGATTGAATCGTTTGCGGGAACTGGGCATCAACCCGCAGGAAATCCGCCTGACCGGTGGCGGTTCAAAGAGCGCCGTCTGGCGTCGCATACTCGCTGATATTTTCAACACCGAGGTTGTGTCAATGGCTCATGCGGAAGGTGCGGCTTATGGCGCCGCCCTGCAGGCAAGGTGGGCATTCGTCCGCTCAACCGGTGAACATATCACCCTTGAGGAGATTGCGGAGGCATGGGTGAAGGCGGATGAAAAGACGCGCACCGCACCGCATCGAAAAGATGTGAGTATCTACCGGAGGCTCCAGAAACTCCATGACCGCCTCTCAAAAGCCCTCCGCCCGGTCTTCAAATCCCACCGGCAGATGCTCAACTCAAGAACTATTCACAAATAGCAATTTTCGCTCCCAGCTCAAATGCCATCTTCATCACATTGCTCTTACTAAGGACTTCTCCTTTCTGAGTCACGCCGGGGACGAGGAGTTTGCCCACAAGGGGCATCTCAAGATGGCGCAGGCATTTTTCGAAGAACGCCGCCACGAATTCGCCGGTTTCGGGATTTTCCTCCTCATAGGGAACAACTATCACAGCCGATTTGCCTTTGACCTTTGCCCTGTTTTCCGGACAGTTGAAATAAACAAGACGGTCTATAAATCCCTTCATCAGGGCGGTCGGTCCGAACCAATAGACAGGCGTCCCGAAAACGATGACATCGCTCGTAATAATTTTCTCATACACGGCGTTCATGTCGTCATTTTTCGCGCACGGCTTACCCGTCCAGCAGACGTGGCATCCATCGCATTCGCGGATGGTCAGATCATTCAGGAAAATCATTTCAACGGCGATGCCGGCTTTTGTTGCGCCTTCCAGAATTTTTGAAACCAGGATATGGGTATTGCCATTTTTGCGTGGACTGCCTACAATACCGAGGATTTTCATAACCATACACCCACCTGGATGAATAATATGTTGCAATGCAAATGATCCGCGCCCGGATAGATGGTCAATAAAAATATCCTGTCATATAATTCCATAAGGAAACCTGGAAGCCATGAAATAACAATTATCATTTATGGTTTTCTGGATTCCTGATTGACAACTCTCATCTATCCAAAATATAAAGAGATTTATTAGAGGTTAGAGATGATATCTACGAGTGAAATCCCGACACAATGTAAGCGGGTCCTTGAGAGTTACTACGGCGAAAGATTCAAGGGTTTGTTGTTATATGGCTCCTTTGCTCGCAAGCAAGCCGATGCCACAAGCGATATTGATCTTTTGGTTTTGCTGAGTCATCCATTCGACTACTTCAATGAACTACGCAAAATTGTGGACCTGCTTTACCCGATCCAATTGGAGTCCGAGCGCCTGATTTCCGCCAAGCCCGTTCTGCTGGATGAATTTAAGAAGGGAACCCTGCAATTCTATCGAAATGCGATGCGTGAAGGATTGCCCGTATCATGATTCAGCATGAGAAAGAAGTTACGGCAAATATTGAGCGAGCGGAACAGTCCATTCAAGCGGCGAAGGAGTTACTTGGCGGTGAATATTATGATTTTGCCGCCTCACGCGCATATTATGCGGCCTTTTATGCCGCCACTGCCGCGCTTCTGGCAGAGGACATTGAGGCCAATAAGCATAGCGCAGTTATTGCCATGTTTCATCAGCGGTTTGTCAAAACAGGGAAGTTGGATAAGGAACAGGGAAAGGCATTAAACTGGCTTTTTGAGTTGCGCGGCATTGGCGATTACGGAATCACAACGCATGTAACTGCCCTGGAAGCAGAGTCCGCTATAACATCAGCAGAGACCATTCTAAATAAAATCAAATTCCTTTTGAGTTGATAATCTGCATTTATCAGCGGCGGCGCCGGCTTTTGTTGCGCCTTCCAGAATTTTAGAAACCAGGATATGCGTATTCCCATTCATGTGCGGACTGCCTATAATACCGAGGACTTTTTTCATTTTATAATTTTTTCTCTATTTATATAGGAGATACTTCTCCCGGATTTTTTTGAAGGCCTCAAGGTCGCCGGCGGATTCCTTTATGAGCGCATCCACGCTCTCTGTCTTGATGCGGTTCTCAAGGTTGGGAATGCCCATGAGTCTTGACGCCCATTTGGTGACGGTCGCCTTGTCAGGATACATGGCGCAGATGGTCTTGAGGACAGTTAAGCCGGTGCGGATGGGCTCAAAGGCGTTGCGGTCTATGACGTGGACCTGCACCCCCCCGCACATTTCATTTTTATACTTGCTGAAGGTAGGGGTAAAATAGGCGGGGCGGAACCTCACCCCGGCAAGTCCCGCCTGATTCAATGCCTTCGCCAGCGCTACGCCGTCGATAAAGGGGGCGCCTATCATCTCAAACGGTTTGATCGTTCCGCGCCCCTCGCTGATGTTGCTCCCCTCAAAAACGCACATCCCCGGATAAACAACCGCAGTGTCAATTGTGGGCATATTTGGCGAGGGCAACACCCAGGGGCGGCGCGTCTCTTCAAATGTCGTCAAGCGGGTGTATCCCGGAATCCTGATAACCTTCAGGTCAACTTTCGGGTTCATCCATTCACCATTAACGAGGCTGGCAAGTTCTCCCGCTGTCATGCCATAGCGGACAGCCACGCCGAAGGGTTGTCCCTCCCAGTAGCGACCTATCAGCCCCTCATTCTGGCGATTTGGCGCGCCCTCAACCCGGTCGCAACCGATGGGATTGGGTCGGTCAAACACAATAAATTTCACATTATTTTTTGCCGCCGCCTCCATACAATGGGTCATGGTCCAGACGTAAGTATAAAACCTCACGCCCACATCTTGAATGTCAAAGACCATGACATCGAGCATTTTCATCTGTTCATCCGTCGGGGCGCGGCGCGAGCCATAAATGGAAAATACGGGGATGCCTGTCACGGGGTCTGTATAATCCCCAACTCTGTCGCCCGCCTGATGGTCTCCGCGTAAGCCATGCTCAGGCGCAAAAAAGGCGACAATGGTGGTGGCGTGGTCGGCGCAGAGAAGGTCGGCAATCTGATTCAGATTGTCATCCACGCCGGTGGGATTTGTGAGAAGACCGACCCGTTTCCCCCGAACAGCCTCTATAAGCGCCTGGACTTGCTCCTGCATGGGTGGCAATCCTTTATGGGGCTCCTTCGGGTTGACATTCTCCCCGCCTGTGGTAATCGCACAGCACACCCAGAAAAATGGCAGAATTATCGTCACAAGATTGACGCACATTAGACGTTCAAAAATCATTTCCCCTCTCCTTTTAAAAAAAATGAAATTTATTCACCGCAGAGGCGCAGAGTTCATAGAGTTTTTCTTGTGTTGTAAGGTCATGATGAGCGATGTTCCGATTGTTTTTTGTCAGTCCCGACATCCAGACCCACATGCTCCCTTAAAAGCTGTATAATGTGTACAGGATGTGTGCCATCCCAGTAAAGCTTATTGCAGAGGGGACAGCGGAAAATCATAGTGGCACGCTCACGCGCTTTGGGCGGTAGAAGCGCCCTTGCCTCCTCTGTCTTCATGCGTTCCACAGGGACATTGCAATGGGAGCAACGGGAGAGAAACGTCTCCCCGAAGTTCATGGGAAATTTCTGCGCCACACACCGGAGTTGCTCCCAGAAATCGAGCGTGCGGATGAGAAATATATCCGCATGGGGATGTTCCTCCACAAGGTGCGTATCCCGTGTGATGATGATTCTTCCCTCCCTCTCCGCCGCCTCAAGCAGATGCCGGTCATCTTTGCCGTGGAAATAGAGCACGTCATAGCCCAGATGGAGCATCCACCTCCCCAGTTTCCCCAGCATGGTATCCACAATAAACTTTTTCACCATGAAGCGAGTCCGTTTCGCAGAAAAAAATTATCACATCTTCACCGGCTTTTCACCCGTGATGCCCATCAAGGTAAGGTCGAGGGGTTGTGGCGCTGTGGTCTCCTGCGGGGGTGTCTGGGCGCTGAAGAGTTCGAGGGGTGTCTTATCCCTGATGCGATAAATCAGGTCCCACTTTTCCAGTCCTGCCTTGTAGGCGGGCTTGCCCACCTCAACCTCCAGAACCATAAGCCCATCTGAAAAAATCGCACCGAGTTTCTCGGCGAATTTGGCATCTATCATGACCAGCCGCACACCATAAACCTTCTCAAACCATGTGAGCCACTGTTTTACCCTTTCCCGGTCAGGCTCCCGCGGTGACGGGGCTGGCGGCGCGCCGGCTTGCGATTCCTGTGGAGTTAAAGGGGCGACTTGAGGCGGCATCCGAAGGTTCTGATAATCGCTGGATACCTTAAGGAGTTCCTTCGGGGAGACACGTTTGACCGTCATGGGGGCAATTTCCTCCCCGCCCCGCTTGATGAGCACCTCCACGGCGGACTCCGGTTCCCCGTTGAAAAGACCCACCACCTCAGCAAGGCTTAAACCCGCCACATCGCGTCCGCCCACACGCAATATAACATCCCCATCCTTCAATCCAATCTGTTCTGCCGGGGAATTAACAAAGACGTGATAAATATAGAACTGCCCCTCCCTTTGCGCCAGCTGGATGCCCACCATCCCCTTCCTCTGCTCGCCAGGGGGAGCCTGCTCGCCGGGTGCAATCCAGTTAACTGTCAGAAAAAGACACACCACCCATATTAAATTTCGCCTCATATTTTTATAACACCCCACATTTTTTGTATAATATGATGACTCATTCTGTCCGATGATGTCAACTCCTTCCCTCCTCCTTCAATCTTCAAGAGCCACCCGCAGAAAAACACCATAGCATTCATAAATCATCTTGACAGCCTGTGGGATTACTGGCAAAAGACTTTACAACTTTGATTCTTTACCGGCATCATTTCACGCCTCGTCACTGCGGGGCTAAGGGAATGTGCCGAATTCTGTGGAGGTTATGTATGTCAAAAAAACTGTATGTGGGAAATCTTCCCTACCACACATCGGAAGAAGAGATTCGGAACCTGTTTTCACAGTATGGGGATGTGAAATCGGTTACAATCATTGTGGACCGCGCCACAAACAGGTCAAGAGGTTTCGGTTTTGTCGAGATTGAACTCACAAATCCCGACACCCCGCTCTCTTCCTTAGAAGGTCTTGCCCTGCAGGATCGCACACTAAAAGTCAGCGAGGCGCGGGAACGCCAGTCCAGGGGTTAAGGAAAACAATATAGAATCCATCCTCTGGTTTTTCCCGGGTCGGGGTCTTCAGACTCTACATGATATGTCAATCCCGATGTTGAGCAAGCTCCCGCATACACGCCCGGATGGCTTCCACGAGATTCAACACCTCAGGTTTGACTCTTGATTTGTCCATCTCGCCAATTAGAGCAAGAGAGACATCATTTGCGCCATACCATGTGGTGCAAAGATGCCCGAGCATTTTTTCGCTACTATGGGCGCGGGCGTAGCGGAGAAAGGCAAGAGAGGCTTCCGGATTATTCCAGCCCGATGGCAATACACAAAATCCTTTTTCCTGAAAATAGGGAATTGAGGGATAATCCTTGCGCTTGCCATAGTGCCAGTCGCACATAACAATGTCCTTTGGAATCATGTCAATGGCGGGGGCAGTGCCATTCCGGCTTGCATCCCACTCGCTGTATCCCATGCCCCTTGCATCAAGGAGACGGTCTCCCCACATCAGCATGGTCAGCCCCTTTTGCTTCACAAGATGGGTATGGTAATCGTTGACCGCCTTAGCGAAGAGCTCGGCGGGGTTTTTCCCCCTGCAACGCGGACACTGCTCATCTGCTATCAAAAAAACCTCATCCATCCCAACATGAAAGGCATCCGCTCGAAAGGCAGCGATAAGCTCATTCATAAGAGCGAAGACAACCTTGTTGACCTCCGGATGGAGTGGACACCAGCTTCTGCAGTAAATGCCGGGGTTGTCAAGGGGGATGCGCGGCGTCTCATCAAACTGCGGATATTTCGTCAAAAGTGGAAATGTGCCTTTCGCCCACGACTGGTGACCGAGGCAGTTGAACTGCGGGATGAGGCGGATGCCATGTTTGCGGCAGAGGGCGGCAAGTTCGCGAGCATCCGTCTTGCTCAGGGCGTTCTGTCCGCGCAACTCGGGATGAGATTGATATTCATAACCGTAGTTCACCTCCAGAATTAGCACATTCACTCCCATGGGGGCGAGGGATTCCTCTATCGCACGTCTGAGCGGGGGAAGTCCGCTTTTCCCCGGCGAAAGGAAATGCACACCGCGCCAAGCGCCACCCTTTAGTTCCTTCGGGGGACTGACAGGCACACCAGGGCGTGGATTGCCCGCACAACCAACTATGCAAATCATCAAAATCATCCCCCACATAAATCCCACATTCAGTCCCATAAATGTGCCACCGCCTTATTCAAAACCCTCTCATCCCTTTCTCAACCAACAGGTTGACCGCCGCCCGTTGTATTTGTTGGAGGGGTCTGCGCCTCATCAATAAATCCCACCCATTCACGGTAAACAATGGTTCCTGCAAACATTGAAAACGGGACGACGACAATTACTCCAATCCCGCAGGTCACTGCGATTCCAAGAAGACCGATAAGAGAAACTACAATGCCATACAGGGTTATCATCCAGAAATTCTTGAATGCAAAGTCGATATTGAGCTGGATTGCATCCCATGCCTTCATGCGCCGCTCAAATAATAATCCGGGTAGCAAAACAATAAACCCGTAAATAGCCGCCCACATGAAAAGGGTGGCAAGAATGAGGGGCAGATATATCAAAAAAGCCAGAGGACAACAGGAGCCGATTAACCCGACCACAAGGTAAATAATAAAACCCACAAATAACAAAATGGCAATATATACAAGGATTATCAGACTTGCAACGAGGCACTCATTGAAGATATCAAACCCGCGGAAGATGTCACTCAAATCGGCAGGCATTTTCAACATGCGCTTCTTCGCATAAAAAAACATCCCGCACATGAGCGGCATTATCACAATAAGACCTCCCGCGACAGTGCCTACGCCGACAATGAAGATGACGCCGACAACGAGTCCAAGTAACAGATGGGGACCTAAATTTTCCGTGGTCAGCTTCATCGCCTCGCTGAGCCAGTCGCCAATCTTCACCTCTTTTTTTCCAGCAACAGGTATTGCAGGCATGTTTTTCCCCCTCCTTAATATTTATTTGATGTGGTTATCTTTTTACTTGCGTGATGCACATTATACCAGTCTGCGATAGGCTTGCGCGCCTTGAATGCCCAGGAGGCAACGAGGAGTAAAAAAATGATGCCTCCCAGGGCGAAATATTTTAACGGATGAACACTCCCCAGCCACGGTAAAATTGAACGCCGCCGAATCAGGCAATATAACGCACCAACACCGCCACCCAATATACTAATAAATAGCAAAGTCCCGAAAGGCTGACAGAGAAATGCCCTGTCAAACCTCAGTCGCGCCGCATGGGCAAATGCGGTTGTCATTCCGCATGTCAGACATGGCAAACCTGTCTTTGCGTGACGCGGGCATGGAGGCAGTCCCAGCTGGGTGTGGGTGTTATAACCGCTCGGGTCGGGGGTGAGATAGAGCGAGCCCCCAACGCACATGAGAGCCACCAGCACCATCAGACAAAAAAGCACCCGTTCCAAACACCACAAGAACCGTGTCTGTCCTGACGGTTTGACCTTTGAATACCCCCATACTCAGGATGCAAGATGCGCTTTCACCGAATTTGTCACTTGAGTCCGGTTAAAAAAATCATCCCATCCCCGCCATCCTGTCAAGACATTTAAAAGGAAGATTCAAAGCCAAAATCATTGGATAGTTTCACGCGGAGAACGCAGAGAACGCAGAAATTAATATGGTAAAAGGGAATTTGGTTCATACAACTATATTAACAAAAGTTATTCAACCTCAAAGATGGATTTGCCGGTGAAGGTGCGCCCGAACTGGTCTTTTGCCCGGATAACAAGGGTGTGAAGACCGGGCTTTAAATCAACAGGCATGGGCGCCGTCCAGATATGATTGGAGACAAGCGCGTTGACCCATGAACGGAAAGTTTCCTTGTGGTTTTTGAGCAGTTCATCAAAATAGGGCGACTTCATCACCTTGCGCTCCATATATAAGCTTCGGCTGCCATCCAGTTCACAGATGACAACGGAGCGCTCACTCCCATCAAAGACATTGGCAACAATCTGCGCCTCCTTCAACCGGGACACCTTGAGGGTGTCGCCGGGTGACTCAACCCGCACCTGGAAATCGGGCGACAAACTCGCCGGTATGAATCGCTCCGTAAATTCGTTCCCATCAAAGTGGAAAACATAATGCCCATTGGGGGAGCCATCCTGCTGGGTGGCGCCTGGGATGCCGCGTTCATCTTCAGGTCCGCACCACCATGAACCGCACACCGTGATGCAGATGATTTCATGAAGCGGCTTTTTCCCCTTCCACCCCTGCTCTGTGCCGAGGAAATGGTGTTCACCGGTGTGATTGTGACCTGTGAGGATAAGGAGATGCTCCCTGTCTTGCAGAATCTCAAAGAGTTTCTCACTGTCCACGACGTTATCTGCGGGGTCACCGGAAAGAATCGTATAGGGCGCAATGTGCATACACAGGATAATGATTTTGTCCTTCGGCACAAACTGGAGGTCATTCTTGAGCCAGGTGAGTTGTCGCTCCCCGAAAAAGCCGCGGTACCATGCCTTCTTCTCCTTGTTCCCGCCGGTGCCATGAAATTCTACGCTGTCCATAATCACAAAATGCGCCTTTCCATAATCCATGGAGTAGTAAGTGGGTCCAAACTTGCTTTTATAAGTCTCAAGGGAGTGAAGGTCATCTGCGGAATCAATATTGGTGTCATGATTGCCGGGCACGGTATATTGTGGATGACCGATGGTCGCCATGTGTTTGGTGTAAGCGCCATAAAGGTCAAGTTTTTCAGAGACAATATCTCCAAGGGCGATGCTGAAGGCGGCATCCGTGCCGACCAGTCCGGCGAGGATGTCATCTCGCATATAGTGAATCGACCGCAGGTTGAAAGGCTGAGGGTCGCCGAAGACAATTACATCAAAGGACTTTTTCTCCTCCGTCTTGAATAGTGGGAAGTTCACAGATTCCGGCAGGACGCCTGTTGGTTTGACCCCTTCATAATTATACGCCGGCGAACCATTGGGCTGGTGGATATAATAATACAGGGGGAGATTATCCTCACTGAGCGAGATAGAATATCCGGCAGGCTGGGTGACGAAGATGACGGTCTCATCATCCACAGGTATCTGATACCTTCCCCGCTCGTCAGTCAGGACAACATCCCTCTGGTTAGATACCATGACCTGTGGCACGCCCCTTTCTCCGGCATCGCATTTCAGGTTGTGGTTTTTATCCTCGAAAACCACACCCCTTGCCATTTCTTCTGCGGGACATATGGCAGTCAGCACAACGCAGAAAAACCACACACACCAGAAGAAATCTATCCTCCGTTTCACGTCACACCTCCAGGAATATAATCTTTAAAAATTCCCACTTTATAAAATGACTCGTCTTTTAGACATATCCTTGTTTCAGGCACAACATTTTTTTGCCAGACGTCAGAATAATAGTGGTTGACTTTTAGCGCATAATATCAATTATAAATCACATTAAAGAAATGTAATTTAATAATTTTCCCAAGGAGTGAAAATCATGAGAAAGAAACACCTTAATTCGGCGAAGGGGACAATCAAATTATCCTTCCTCCTTTCAGCCTGCCTGCTATTTATTGCGCCGTTAACAATGGCGCAGACCGGGGGTCCCTATGACCTGGGATGGAACACATGGGATGGCGGCGGAGGGACAAGCAGCGGCGGTTCGTATGAACTCGGCGGAACCATCGGCCAGCCAGACGCGGCTGTCATGAGCGGTGGCAACTACACACTTTCCGGCGGCTTCTGGTCCGGCGTTGCCATCTCTACACCCGTCGTTAAAGAGAATGCCTGGTATCTATATTAATTACAACAAATCATAAGGAGAATTGACTATGAAAAGAAACTATTCTCTGGTGATAATTTTATTTTGTATTGGATTTGCATACATTCATCACCCGCTTTCCATTGCCCAAACAACTGCCTTTACCTATCAGGGGCAGTTGAAGGATGGCGCAAATCCTGCAAACGGCAGTTATGACCTGCGGTTTACCCTGTATGACGCCGTGACAGTGGGTAGCACCATTGCGGGACCCGTTTATGTGGATGACAAGACAGTGGCGAACGGTTTGTTCAGCGCCGAGTTGGATTTCGGCGCGCCGCCGTTCGATGGCTCGGACCGCTGGCTGGAGATTGGCGTGCGTCCGGGAAGCGCCGACAACGGCGACCGCACAGGATATACCCCGCTCAGCCCGCGACAGAAGATTTCAAACAACCCTTACGCCCTCTTCAGCCGCAACACTGAAAAACTGGCAGGGCAGACCGCCGATTATTATTTAGACGCCTCGCATATCACCTCGGGGACTCTTTCGGCAGACCGGTTCTCCGCTTATGAAGACCTCTCTGCCGAAGCCAGGATTGGCGTGGCGGCGGATCAGGTTGCGCAGGGAAATCACACGCATGATTTGCAAAGTCTTTCGGGTTCTGTCGGCGACGGGCAGATTCCGGACGGCATCACCCGCGACTCT
>JAPLSR010000425.1 GCA_026398545.1 Candidatus Sumerlaeota bacterium
AATTCAGGCATGAGGTGAGATATAATGTACCGAAAAGGGAATATTCTGGTTAGAGTTATCCTTGTGGGGTTGATTATTCTTTGTTTTACCGTGGCATTGGCTTCAGATAATGTCCATCGCTGTGCCGGGGCGGGATTCTGGTTCCCGGCGGATAGAAAGGAACTTGCCGATACGGTGGATGGCTATCTTAAGGGTGCAACCAAGAAGGATATTCCGGGGAACCTTATTGCCCTTATATCCCCCCATGCAGGTTACACCTATAGTGGACCCATCATGGGCGCCGCATATCGTCAGCTGGAAGGGCGGAAATATAAACGTGTCATCATCCTCGCCTTAAGCCACTCTTATGGTGGCTTTGGAAAGATTTCCGTCCTCCCTGTTGATATCTATCAAATGCCCCTTGGGGACGTTCCCGTTGATAAAAAGGTCGTGGAGGAACTCCTCGGTCACAAGGATATATTCGTTTCCATCCCGGTCGTCCATGCGCAGGAGCATTCAGATGAAAACCAGATTCCCTTTCTCCAGCGCACACTCAAAGAGTTCAAGGTTGTCTCGCTCATTGTTGACCAGCTGAGCCCGGATGAAATGAAGAGAGCGGCGGACATCCTTGCCACTTATCTTGACACAGATACCCTTTTCATCGCCAGCACCGACCTTAATCATTATGGTTCGCTTTATCATTATGAACCTTTTGCGAACCTCAAGGGAAAAGCTCTGGCGGACAAAATCCACCAGCATGACCGCGAGGCGCTGAAATACATGACAAATATTGACCCTGAGGGGTTTCTTAATTATATCCGTCAGACCGGTTCAACGGTCTGCGGCAGAAACCCGGTGGAACTCCTCCTCAGCGTCCTGAAAAAAAAATCGGAGATCCGCCGAAGTTCTAACGTAGGCGGAAAGGGAGATGTCCAGGGTCATCTGCTTGATTATTGTACCAGCGCGGACAAGGATGGAGTGTATGCCTTACGTACCTGCGGATATGGCGCAGTGGCATTTACCGCATCTTCCATGAAGGCATCACCCGTATCCCGGAAAGGAGAGGTAAAGAAGATGGACAAGGAAACCACCCCAACTGAAGTTCAGGAGGGGGAGCCCGACCCTCCTATCCTGAATGAGGCTGAGCAGAAGACCCTCCTGCGGCTGGCGCGGGATGTCCTGCAAGGCATCACAAAAGACCGCTCCTATCAGCCCGATTACTCAAAATATGACCTGACGCCTCATCTGAAGGAGAAGTCGCGCCTGTTTGTCACACTCACCAAAGGGGGTGACCTGCGGGGCTGTATCGGGCATGTGCAGGCAATTGTGCCAATATATGAGGGCGTTGTGGAGAACACATTCAGCGCCGCCTTCCGTGACCCCCGATTCCCACCCGTCCGCGCCGATGAAGTCCCCGACATCAAGATTGAAATCTCCATCAATACGCCCCAGCGGCTTCTCAAGGACGTGAACAAGATTGTTATCGGGAAGCATGGACTGATTATTGAAAAGGGGTGGAACAGGGGGCTTCTTCTGCCGCAGGTGCCCGTGGAGTGGAAGTGGAATCGTGATGAGTTCCTGAAACACATCTGCCTGAAGGCAGGGCTTCCAACCGACGCCTGGAAGGATAAGGATACAAAACTTTATTCCTTCTCCTCACAGGTCTTTCATGAGAAGGAATGAAAACTGTGATAACGTAAGGATGAAATATGAAGGATGAAGTTGATATTGACACAGACTAAGGGGATAAAAAAAACGGGGCGAGTTGCTCGCCCCGTTTTTGCCTGAATGATAGAATGTCCTCAATACATGTCCCAGTTCCCGACTGTTGAGATGGTCGCGGAATATTGACCAAAATCATCCATAAAAACCGATGAGGTGCCAAAGTTCTTGGCATACAAATAAACCCTGCCAAATGAGAAGGTTGACGAGGAGTGGTGCTTGATGTAATATTCGCCGTCGGGTTTGGATGGGTCGGCAAGTTTTCGCCCATTATAAAAGACCGAGAACTTGCGGGTCGATTCATCCACCTTGACTGTGATATAAGACCACTCGCCGAGGGTCTGGAGACCCGGGAAATAATAGGAATTCGACGTTATTTCATCAGGGTTGATGTCGAAGGCGATAATTCTGATAACATTCCCCGCCTGTCCAATAGGCGAGGAGTCTGGCGAGCCATAGAACCAGACCTGTCCAATGGTCTCGTAGAGGGTTGTTGTGCCGTTGATGTAGATGACATGTTTGTATTTACTGCCCGTCCCCATCTCAGTTGGGAGTTTGACGGCATATTGAACCACTGTGATGCCTGATGGGCTGGTAAAACCCGGTGGGCTTGTCACGGTTTTGCCGGAATTTGGCAGGATTTCAAGACCCTGGCTGCCAGATACTTTTTCCGCAGCAGTGGCAACAAAGGTGGGTGCATCCGAGCAAGCCCATCCCTCTATGGTATTAATGGTTGAACCGGCGGTGTATGTGGCCGCCGACTCAAAGCCACAGGCGAAGAGAGAGGTGAATGATGAGACATTTAAGCCGGTTGCGGCGGGACCGCCAGTAAATGTTATAGTCCCGATTGGACGGGTGCGGAAATATGCCCCGAATGACTGGATATCCCATTTTGATGCCACTGTGTTGTTTGCCGGCGAGCCGCCGCCATGGAGACGCCCGAACTGCGCGCCCCAGACGGAGCCATTTCCAGGCGAACCCATGAGAACTCCGGGTGAATTGGCAAGGGTGCTGTTAAATTCTGACCAGGGGATTGCCATTTCAATCCGCCAGTTAGTGCCAGATGTGGCAAACGCTATCTGGCTTCCAATGCCGAGGTCCCAGCCAAGCGAGTTCTGACCGGCTTCTGTGTATGTGTAAACAATGGCGGCGGGATTTACAGTGATGTGATAAACATAATCGTTCACCACACTGGTATCCTGTCCATCTGCGGGGTCAAAAATGATTTCAGCCGTATCCTGTGGTGTGGAGAAGTCGAAACCAGTATCATTGGCGGTTGCGGATGCGACAATGGCATTGTCATCCGCCTCAAAAAGGATATAAATCTTGTTCAGGTCCCATAAGAGTCTGACATAGGTCTGCTGGCTTGAGATGGTTGCGCCATCAGTATTATCCTTGAAGATACTGGCGGCGGCGCTGGCGCTTGACCAGACGGTGTCAATAGTGCCGTCAATGGCGGGTGGTGTGCCGGTGTAATTGACATCATAGTTAAGCGCAATTGCTGAAACAGAAAGGACGGCAAATAAGAGTGAAAAAAATCCCATTTTAATTTTCATCATTTTATCCTCCCTTGATTATTGTTTCCCTTGATTACATTAGTTTTTTGCCCTTGTTTCTCACCCCCGTCTTTAGAAAATCAAAGACAAAAAATACCAATCATCCCTTAAATTTCAGCTTTAATTAACTTATTATGTAAATGGTGTCAAGTTTTTTTTGCATCGTTGTGATGGGTGGATGTATCTCGCGAAACCATGAGACGCACCCAGATTTTTTCCGTGGTGAAGATTATTCTTGACGCAAATGGGGATTTGGGTCAGGAGATACAACTCATTTTTTGCTGATAACGGGAAGGGGAGTGAAAAATCATGGCGATGTGCGAGATTTGTGGAAAGAAACGGCAAACTGGATGCCGCGTAAGTCATGCCAATAATAAGACGAAGCGTGCCTTTATGCCCAATATTCAGAGGGTTCGTGTGAAGGATGAGAATGGCGCCATACGTCGGAAATATGTCTGCACGCGATGTCTAAAGTCGGACAAGGTGATAAAGGCAGTGTGAGACTGCTTCTGGAGAGTAAGAGTGAACCGGTCCTCCTTGCGGACCGGTTTTTATTTTGTCCGATTAAATTACCCGATGATGGCGGTATTTATTTGACCGCCTTGAAGAAGAGGCGGTTGGGATAAATCAGGACATTGCGGAAGATTTTCCCCATCGTGATGCGGGCGTCTTGAAGTGTCCAGATGTGAAGGTGGTATGGGTTGCGACCGAGGTTTCGCCTTGCCTCATCCTCTGAACGGGCAAAAAATGTGCTCCCGATTAGCAATCCGCACCTCTTCAGCACCCTGCGCAATTCCAACAGGAGTTTCTCCCCATCCTCCCTTGAGAAATGTTCCAGGCTCTCCATTGATGTGACTAAGTCGAATGACTCTTCTGCGAAGGGGAGATGGAGGGCATCCCCACAGATTAAATGAAGATGTTCATCACGCAAGGCGTCTGCGGCAAATTTAAGGGAGTCCATATCCAGGTCGAGTCCGATGACACTTTGCGCCTTTGAGGATAAGAGATAGGCGCCCCAGCCAAGTCCGCAGCAGCAATCCAGCGCCTTTTTGCCTCTTGCGTATTCAAGGGCAAGGGCATACCGTGCCAGCATGATGCGCCACCAGCCGTTTTTTTGAAATTCCGGGTCGCCTGGGAGACCGCGCTCTTCACAGGCGCAGATATCGGGCGGGAGATTGGCGCTGGTGAGGGAGAGGATGCGTTCAGTTCTTTTTGCCGTGTCCTCCGAATGCAAGAGATTTCGGAGGAGCGCGCGCAATTTGAATGAGAAGAGGAGGTTCGAAATAATGGGAATCATCCCTACCCGCCGCATGTGATGATAGTCAAATCTATATGTGCGGGATTTCCGGATGTTCAATAGAAATAACAGTTCCGTTGCGCAGATAAGTTAAAATTGCACATTATAGCATTTTGATTACTTTTTTATCTTGCCCTTGCGATTCCCGATGCCATAAAAGATTTTTGCTTGTTTGCAAAATCCTTTCATTTGAGGTGGCGGCATGGCAAAGAAACGGAAATCCATTGTGGAACGCAAGACAAAGGAAACACAGGTGAGGGTATCCCTGAATCTTGACGGCACGGGCGAGTTCAAAGGTTCTGTCGGGATTCCCTTTTTTGAACACATGCTCGATCTCTGGACAAAGCATGGGCTATTTGACCTTGAGATTGAGGGGCGTGGCGATATTGAGATAGATTTTCATCATACGGTGGAGGATGTTGGAATCTGCATCGGTCAGGCATTCCGCGAGGCACTGGGTGATAAATCAGGCATCGCCCGTTACGGCAGCGCCTTTGTCCCCATGGAGGAGACACTCGCCCACGCCGCAATTGATTTCTGCAACCGTCCCTTTCTCAGGTGGGAGGTGGAATCCGGGCGGGAGAAGATTAAGGAAT